>CAZAPC010000081.1:0-5290 GCA_964486875.1 uncultured Planctomycetales bacterium | reverse complement strand
GCAATATATAGTGATGAAAGAGAATGAGCACGAAGTGGATAAAATTATGGCTTTAGCCCGGCAACTAGAAGTGGATAAGCTCTCACTAAAGAAATTTACCTACGTCGGCGGACCGGAGGTTGCTGGTTTTCTCCCCACCGAAAATAAATATCTTTTTGGCAGATATAAGGGGCAGAAGTATATCGGTGGTTGCACGCGTATATCTGATTCCTCTGTAGTGCTGTGGGACGGTACAATAATCCCCTGTTGTGGCGACCTGGATTTTAAATATGTCTTCGGCAATGTAAAAGATAATTCCGGATTTATGGATATTTGGAATAATGAGAAATACCTGTATTTCCGTCGCAATGTCTTTACGGGCTACAACTCAGTGGATATATGCAAAAGATGCCCTAGCGAAAATTATAATACGGATATGTTCGTGGATGAATAAAATGGCCCTAAAGAATAGTATTAGAGATATGAGTACTTTGGGCAGGGTTTTACTCGCTAAGTTTCAGAGGAAGAGATTTCCCATCTCCGTCACTTTCATTATCACCTATCGTTGTAACTTTCGGTGCGATTATTGCAATGTCTTTAATTGCGAAGAAGAAGAAATGAATACCGGAGCGATTTTTGCGATGATTGACGAACTTTGCGCTATGGGCATGCGCAGGTTTGGGATTAACGGCGGAGAGCCGCTTTTAAGAGAAGATATCGCAGAGATAATTGATTATGCCAGAGATAAAGGCCTATTTGTTACTTTGTTTACTAACGGTTCGTTAGTAGCTCAACGCATTGATAGAATTCGAAACCTGAACGTTTTGCTTATGAGCCTAGATGGCCCCAAAGACATTCATGATGCCCAGAGATTTTCTGGTTCTTTTGATAAAGTGATAGAGTCATTAGTAGCAGCTAGACGTGCCGGGCTAAATGTCTGGACCAATACGGTAATCACGCGCCATAACCTGGATTGTTTGGATTTTATTCTGGATAATGCCAGAAGGTTTGGCATAAAGACTACTTATCAACCGGTATTATATTATCCTCATTCCTCCGAGGAAAGAGAGATTAAAGATTTATTGCCCGATAGCTTAAGTTACCGAAAATATATAGACCGTTTAATCCGAGAAAAGAGAAAAGGCGGTCCCATTTTGCATTCACTAAGTTACCTGGAATACATCAAAAATCCGGATTGGAGGACTAATCAGAGGCTCTGCTGGGCAGGGAGGCTTTATTGCGCTATCACGCCTTCTGGAAATGTCGCCCCATGTTATCCGATTTTTAGAGATAGACTTTGGCCAAACGGCGTGAAACTAGGGTTTAGCAATGCCTTGAATAAGCTGGGGAGTTTTTCCTGTAACGGTTGTTACTGTATCTTAGTAGAGAATGATTTTACCTTTTCTTTAAAACCCGAAGTTGTTTATAATACCTTTACCCAAATACTTGCATGAGAGTAACTTTTGTTTATCTGGCCGCAGAGTCTTTGGCTATTGAATATCTCTCCAGTGCATTAAAGATGCGCGGCCACCAGACGCATCTTTCTTTTGATCCGGGGTTATTTGATGATAAGCAATATCTCGATGTGCCATTCTTAGCCCGGCTCTTTGATTCTAAAAAGAGAATCATCGGGGATATTGTCCGTTCTTCCCCGGGTCTGGTAGCCTTTTCGGTAGGGACGGATAATTATCTCTGGGCAAAAACCATTGCCAGCGAGGTAAGGGCTAGGATTCCAACGCCGATTATTTTCGGAGGCATACATGCTACCGCAGTCCCGGAAAGGGTATTAAGGAATTCTTTTATAGATATGGTCTGTCTGGGAGAAGGAGAAGAGGCGCTAGTAGAATTAGCCGAAAGCCTAGAAAAGAAGGATAGTAACTTCCAGATTAAGAATATCTGGTTTAAACAGGACGGAAATATCATTAAAAATCCTCCCCGAGATTTGTTGGAGAATTTGGATACGTTGCCTCTTCCCGACAAAGAGCTGTTTGCCAAAGATATACTCATCCGTAAAGGCAAATATATGCTGATGACCTCCCGAGGTTGCCCATATAAATGCAGCTATTGCTATAATGACGTATTAAAGGATTTTTACGCCGGAAAAGGGAGGTTTGTCCGGCAGCGTAGCCCAAAGAACGTTTTGGATGAATTGATAGTGATGAAAGAAAAATATGATTACACGAACGTCGCCTTTATGGATGATTTATTTGTAGGCAACCGGGGCTGGTTTAAGGAGTTTATTACGCAGTATAAACAACTAATTGGCCTGCCTTATAGTTGCATGACTTCCACGCACGTAATAGACGAGGAGATGGTGTATCTCTTGAAGGATTCCGGATGCACAAGGTTGCAGTTCGGAATTCAGACTATGCATATACCCACCAGAAACGAAGTGCTCAAGCGCGGCTTTGAAAATACGCAAGATATCCAAAGGGCAATTTCTGCCTGCGAGAAATTGGGGATTTCCTATTCTCTTGACCATATCTTCGGGATACCCGGAGAAACGGCAAAGGAATACAAAATGACCGCTGATTTCTTTGTTCAGACCAAGGCGGATAGGCTCTGTTGCTATGCCTTATTTTACTATCCCAAAACGCAAATTATTGAAGACGCCAAGGCCCACGGTTTATTAGGCGATAAGGATATTGAATTAATTGAAGAGGGGATGGGCACATTGTACGTTTACGGCAGTTCCCTGAAGGGAGCTGATTTGCAGTTATTCAAAAACCTAAGAAAGTTCTACGCTGTGACTCCGCTTTTGCCTCAGTTTCTTAAGAATTATATCAGCCGTCACGACTTATACGGAATCTTTAGGTTTATGCCGCGTTTCATTGCAATATTTTGCGAGGCGCTCGTCTCTTTGCGCTCCCGTCACCCGCGAGGAAATGACTATATTGGTTACTATTTGTACCATATGTTGAGAAGATACCGCAAATGAGCAAAATCGTTTTTACCAAGAATAAATTACTTTCTTTTACTTCTAGGATTGCATCCTGGTATTTGAAGTATTATCTTCTCGGCCGGGGCTCTCCTTTGATAGCTACTTTTCAGCTTACGCATCTATGTAATTTAAAATGCAAAATGTGTAACCTATGGAGAGATCCGCAAAAAAAGACATTGGGCCTAGATACCTATAAATCAGCGATTAGGGATTTAAACAAGATGGGCTGCTGTTATGTTTCTCTTTCCGGAGGTGAACCGCTATTAATCAAAGAGATTATCTCATACGTTCAATGCGCAACAGATAATATACCGTTCGTAAACCTGGTAACCAACGGTTTTCTTTTGGATAAAGAAGTGGCTGTCCGCTTAGCCGAAACCGGGCTGGATACAATCTCTATCAGCATTGATGGCCTGGAAAAAACCCATGATGAAATCAGGGGGACAACCGGGGCATTTCAGAAGGCCATAGAGGCAATAGATAACCTAAAAGCATCCGCCCCTAAGATTAAGATTACCGTTAATACTGTAATTTCACCTTGGAATATCGCTGAAATTATAAATTTGGCCAAGTTCATAGAAGAATTAAAAGTTCTGCATAAATTCCAGCCCATATATCATCATCCTGTTTTTAAGAATCAGACAGGGCAAGACACCGAGTGGCAGATGGATGACGGGAATCTAAAAGACTTGCAGGAAGTCATTAATTATTTAACAAACAGAAAAAATGTCTCCAACAGCAGGTATTATCTGGCTGCTATACCCAGATATTTTAGCGGCGGTAATAAGCGAGGGCTTTTCGCAGAAAATTGTAAATCGGGAAGTTTTTATTGTGAGATAAAAGATGACGGCCTGTTATTCCCTTGCATCGAAGGGATGAGTTGGCAAGGAGGGTTTTCACTTCTAGAGATGGGTCTATGTGAAACATATTACAGCCCGGAATATAAAAGGGCAGCCTCTGGCCTCGGAGGATGCAAGAGGTGTCAAGAAATACTGCCATTATGTTATCTTGAATCTCGGATTGCATTCCCAATCACAAGTTTTATAAAATATTCTCTGATCCCGCAGTTCTTTAAAACGAGGTAATTAAAAAAATGCGTTTCGCTAATAATGCTCGCAGATTTATTCTTATCTTATTATTGTTTTCTCTGTTGACTGCTGTTTTCACTTTTCCACTTGTTTTTAAGATAAACTCGTATATTGCAGGCTTTGAAAGCACAGATGAACCCTTTGGGGTATTGTGGGTTTTCTGGAAAGTTAAGCACGCGCCTTTACAAAATATAAGGTCTTCGCTTTTTACCTTTGCTCCTTCGGGCGATGAGGACGCAAAATACACCTCTGCTACCTATTATCCGTTTATGTATCCAATGATAAAAATACTCACCAGGTTTATGAATGAAGTTTCGGCCTATAATCTTTTCATTATATTTAGTTTCGTCCTTTCGGGAATTTTTATGTTTTATCTAGCCCTTTATTGCACCAAAGATTTGGCTGCCGGAATACTATCTGCATTAGTCTTTACGTTTTCGCCATATCACTTCAGCCGGGCTTGGCAGCATATGACCTTAGCGCAGATTCAATGGTTTCCTCTTTATCTTTTAGCCCTCCTTCTCCTTTACGACAAGATAACCCCGCGCAGGGTTATCTTCTGTGCCCTGGCCTTTTTGGTTTTTGCGCTTACGGATTACTATTATACCTATTTTGCTGTTTTGATAACCTTTTGCTTTCTCGCCTTCATCTTCCTTTATAAACGAAAAGAAAAATTAAAACGCTTCAGGTTTAAATCTGAGATTAAATTTACGCAATCGTTAATACTGGCAATGTTGATTGCTATCTTGATTTTGCTGCCGATTATTTTCCCGGTCATTAAATCAGGACTTTCTTCAAAGAACACAGAGTTGTTTCAGAGACTGGGCTATCGCCGACAATTTAGTGACCTCTTTGAACAATCTGCCAGGTCACTGAGCTATTTATTGCCTTCTGCGGCACACCCCCTATTCGCTAGGTTCACCCAAAGGTTTATGGGGTCGTTTTTATACGGAGATAGTTGTACGGAACACGCGCTCTTTCTAGGGTGGGTTCCGTTAATTTTAACCGCTGTTGCCGTGCATCATTGGTTTAGAAAAAGAAGGACAGCAGGGTTTAAGGTTCCGGCATGGCAGGACAGGGAAGATTTTTGCTTAGTATTCTTCGTTTTTCTTGGCATAATTTCATGGCTTATCTCTCAGCCTCCATGGTGGAAATTTGGCTCACTTAAGATTTTTATGCCCTCCTATTTTTTGTATAAATTATTTCCGATGTTCCGGGCATACTGCCGTTTTGGCATAGTGCTTATAATGTCAGTAGCAGTGCTGTCGGGTTTCGGCCTGTC
>CAZAPC010000080.1:0-5311 GCA_964486875.1 uncultured Planctomycetales bacterium | reverse complement strand
CACAGTTTCTAGAAAATTAGCAGAGGGTTTTATTATATTATGCTTAAAAATTGGAAAGATACCAAAAATAAGTTTTTGCTTACCCAATAAAGGTTACTTTAAAAAACAAAAGAGATTTGTAAATTCAAGTAAACACTATCAAATAAATATAGCCTATAGAAAAACGAGAAAAATCTACAATACTAATATTTTTAAAAAGAGATACAATGGAAAAGTATGGTGCTTAGAAATAAAAGATAACCATAATTTCTTAGTAGAGAGAAATGGTTTTGTTGCTTTTAGCGGAAATAGCTCCGAGATGTTTGGTTCCGCGCTCCCCCCGCAGTCAGAGAAAACAGCTTTCCAGCCGCAAAGCCCATATGCCTGCGCTAAAGTTTATTCCTACTGGATGGCAAAGAATTACCGCGAAGCATACGGCATCTTCGCTTGTAACGGTATTTTGTTTAACCACGAAAGCCCTCGCAGAGGAGAGACATTTGTGACCCGTAAGATTACCCGTGGTCTAGCTAGCATATTAGCAGGAAAGCAAAAGTATATCTACCTTGGTAACCTTGACGCTAAGCGCGACTGGGGTTTTGCCCCGGAATATGTTGAAATGATGTGGTTAATGCTTCAGCAGTCAAAACCCGATGATTATGTCGTAGGTACAGGCGAGTCCCGTTCTGTAAAAGAGTTTATTGATAAGGCGTTTAAATATGTTGGTTTGGATTGGAAGAAACACGTCAAAATTGACAAGCGTTATTTCAGGCCTAATGAGGTTGATTGCCTAAAAGCAGATATCAGCAAAGCCAAGAAGCAGCTTCACTGGCAGCCAAAGGTAAAATTTGATAGCCTGGTAAAGATTATGGTAGATTACGATCTTAAAGTCGCAGGAATTATTCCCCCCGGCGAAGGCCTTAAGATCTGTAAGGGTAAGTGGTATAGTAAATAAAATAGAAGGGGACACTCTGCGAAGCAGTAAAAAGATTAGGGGACATCCTGCGAAGCGTATAAAATTAGGGGACACCTTGCGAAGCGCACAATAGAAAGGGACACTCTGCGAAGCGTACAAAAGAAGGGGACACTCTGCGAAGCAGGGTGTCCCCTGTAAAAGAGGACAGTTTAAAATGTTAAACCTTAGCACTAAAAAAATAGTCGTCACCGGCGGCGACGGCTTCCTAGGTAAGCATTTAGTCGCAAAACTAAAATCCCGCGGCTGCCAAGACATCTTCATCCCGCGCATCGAAGAATACGACTTGGTTGATATGAACGCAGTCAAGCGTCTTTATGACCACGCAAAGCCCGATATCGTCATCCACTTAGCCGCGCAAGTCGGCGGCATCGGTGCCAATCTCAACAACCCGGGAAAGTATTTCTACGATAACCTGATGATGGGAGTTCAGTTGATGGAAATCGGCCGGCAAAAGGGCATAGAGAAATTTGTAGCCTTAGGCACAATCTGCGCTTATCCTAAATTTACTCCTGTCCCTTTTAAAGAGGAGAATCTCTGGAATGGCTACCCCGAAGAAACCAACGCGCCCTATGGTTTAGCCAAAAAGATGCTTTTAGTCCAGTCGCAAGCCTACCGCCAGCAGTACGGCTTTAATAGCATTTTTCTTCTTCCCGTTAACCTCTACGGCCCCGGAGATAATTTCAATCTCGAAACCTCCCACGTCATCCCCGCCTTAATCAGAAAATGTCTTACAGAAGGGGACACCCTGCGAAGCAAAACAATAGAAGGGGACACTCTGCGAAGCAGGGTGTCCCCTATAGCGAGAGGGACTGTCCCTGAATTAGTAGTTTGGGGTTCCGGTAAGCCCACCCGCGAATTCCTCTACGTCGAAGACGCTGCCGAAGCCATTATTTTAGCCACCGAACGTTACGACAAGTCCGAACCCGTTAATCTCGGCGCAGGCTTTGAAATCTCCATAAAAGATCTAGTCAAACTAATCGTTAAATTAACCGGCTTTAAAGGCAAAATCATCTGGGACAAATCCAAGCCCGATGGCCAGCCCCGTCGCCGCCTGGATACCTCCAAAGCCTACAAAGAATTCGGCTTTCAATCTAAAACCAAGTTCGAAGACGGCTTAAAGAAAACAATTAAATGGTATATTGATACACTCGCAAGGACTGTTCCCGCAGCAAGCGGGACACCCGCCGGTCAGATAAGACGGGGTGCCTAATTCAATAGTAATAACAAGGAGGCTCATATGGCTGAAGGCGGATTCTTGCTTAAATTTGACGGAAAAGAAGCAGAGCGTTGTTACGCAGTCTCCTTTGATTATGACGATTGGCAGTATGTAACCAATGAAACAGAGAAGAAGGCATTGCCTCCCGGAACTAAAAGTATAACTATTGAAGTAGAATAAGGAGTAGCCGGTTGAATCTTAAAGGGCTCAAAAAATTCCTTATATTATTTCTCATCTGTTGCGCAGCTCTTTTATTCCCTGCAAATGCCTTTGCCGAAGTCCTATTCGGTAAAGATTACCAGCAAACCCTCAACAAATATCTAAATCAATCCAAAAGTTCAATCACCGTAGCAATGTACTTTATCATAACTGGTCCTGAAGATAAGGCAGGACCTGTTAACGAACTGGTTAATAGCCTTATTGCTGCAAAGAACCGTGGGGTAAAAGTAAAGGTAGTCTTGGAAGATTCCAAGCTAAACGAAAACCGCCTTACCTATCAGAAGTTAAAGGAGAATAATATCCCGGTATACTTTGATACCCCGCAGCATCTTTTGCATTTAAAGGCAGTTGTTATTGACGATAAGTATGTATTTGTAGGAAGCGCTAATTGGTCTAAGGCGGCAATAGAGGATAACTACGAAGCCACCTATTTTAAGGCTTCTGCCAAAGACGCACGCGTATTAAAAGAGTATATCAATAATATTCCCGTTCAGAGAAAAGATATATTCCTGCCGCAGAAAGAAGGTGTAGCCATCTCATCAGGTTTTCTTACCTCCCCCAAATCAGGCCGACGGCTCCTTAAGGCACAGGCCTTTAAGCAATTTGACCTTTATTTATTGCTATGTAAACTTCAGCAGGAGGTAGGTCAGTCGACCCTTGAAATTGATTATGATTCCTTAGCCCAAAAAATGGGCTATACCATCCCAAAGGATTTAGGCAAATACCGTAATCCCAGTCACTACTTTTATGAAAGGATCCATCATTCGCTAAAGCGCCTTAAACGATACGGCCTTATAGATTATGATAAAGGCAAAGTTACTCTTAAGCCCGGCCCTAAGAGCGATTCCATCGCCCAATCAATAATCATCCCATTTAAGTATTGGGATGATAATGGGTATTCTGACATTCTATCCATGCGGGCAAAATATATGTATTTGATCTGTTTGTATGAGGCTTCGCGCTCCACAAAATATCCTTTTTGGTTCCGTAGCCAGGAGGATATGTCTAAGCTTTACGGCATAAGCGACACTACTATCTCGCTAGGGCTATTGGAGCTTGAGGCTAAAGGGATAATCGAGATAACCCGGGATAAACCAACTCCGCCGGACTTCTCCTCCCGCAAAGCCAACACCTACATGAATAAATAGGGCCAGCGCCCATTTTTTTAGTTAGATTTTGCATTGCCTTGCGTCTATTATAGTAGAGCGGTAATAATAGCGTAAGAAAGGAGAAGGTAGAATGGATACCAAAATAGCGGTTTTTAGGGGGGAAAAGATACGCAAAACTATTCACAATAACGAGTGGTGGTTTGTAATCAATGATGTCGTAGCAGTCCTTACAGATTCGGTGCAGCCAGATGGGTATATAAAAGATATGCGTAGGAGAGACCCGGAGTTGTCTAAAGGGTGGGGGCAAATTGCCACCCCCCTTTTAATTAAGACGGCTGGAGGGCCGCAAAAGCTGAATTGTGCTAACACAGAGGGCATATTTCGTATTATCCAGTCAATTCCATCTCCCAAAGCAGAGCCGTTTAAACGCTGGCTTGCCAGGGTAGGATACGAGAGGATAAAGGAGATAGAAGACCCTGAACTTGCCACCAAAAGGACTCGCGCGCTCTACAGGGCCAAGGGCTATCCTGATTCCTGGATCGAAAAGAGAATGCGTGGCATTGCCATCCGGGAGGAGCTTACGGATGAATGGCAGAGGCGCGGGGCAGAAGAAAATAAGGACTATGAAATATTGACCGCAGAGATTTCAAAAGCTACCTTTGGAGTAACACCCAGCCAATATATGAAGATAAAGAGTTTAAAGCGCGAAAACCTGCGCGACCATATGGATGATTTTGAGCTTATCTTTACTATGCTTGGGGAAAGAGCAACTACCGAAATCCACCGAACCGAGGATTCGCGTGGTGTGCCGAAGCTTAAGACTGACGCCAAAGCAGGAGGCGCTATTGCTGGTAACGCCAGAAGAGAATTGGAAAAGAAGATTAAAAGGCCCATTGTTTCAAGAGGTAATTTCTTAAGGCAGTTAAAAAAATAAATCGCGAGGTAAATAGTAAATAGGGACAGTGACCTTTTTGCATCGACAAATATAATCTTATGCCCATTTCTTATAGATGTTATAAATAACACTTTAGAGAAATGTATGCGTTATCGAATAAATAGGAGTAGCGACCATTTTAATATACAAATAAAGGTTTAATGTCATATGGGTTTAATCACGCCAAGAAGCACAATCCGTAAGCGCTTCATCGTCGCCGAATCCGACAGCCTTGTCCTCGAAACCATCCAAACTTATGATAAAGAAGGGGACACCCTGCGAAGCAGAGTGTCCCCTTCTCAGCGATTACGCCTCCTCAAACTCAAAGGCACCTGGCGCGCAAACTCCCAAAACGAGCTCGTTTTTGAAGCTGCCGGCCACAAGACCCGCAAGCAAACCTACACTTTTAGGGGCGCCTGGAAGCTCAATAACAATCAGCAAATTGAATACACAACCGAAGATAGCCGCGACACGTTAACTTTCAAAGGTTTCTGGCAAATCCCCTCAAATCACAAGCTTGTTTATATGCTTGAAGGTAGCTCCAAATCTCGCTTTGAATTTAAAGTCCATCTCGAGTCCGCCTCGATGTATCCTAAGAAGGGCGCAATCCGCTACCGTATCGGCATAGGCACGCGTAAAAGCCGCAAAACCTCTCCGGGCCAACTTTTAATTCTCTACGGCGAGTGGAAATTCAGCCGCAACCTTGGCCTTAGCTTTAATATTGACTACGGCCAAGGCAAGATAAGAGGTGTAGGTTTTGGCGCAGAGGTAACTTTTGACCGTAACAAAATTAACCTTGCCTTAAATAATGAATTCGGCAAGCCTTTAGGCGTAACACTCACCCTAACCCGTCAGCTTTTTAAATCCCTTGACGCTAAAGC
>CAZAPC010000079.1:0-5387 GCA_964486875.1 uncultured Planctomycetales bacterium | reverse complement strand
ACCACCTGCTCCATCTCTTCCGTGGTAATAGGTATATTGTTTACCTTAGCGATCACTTTCCCCTTTACCGGCGCTGACTGGTAGGCCCTTTTAGGCTCCGGGCTCTTACCCTTTGGCCCCTTAGAAGTTACGGCGTTTAGCTTATCGCAACCTAGAAACGACAGAAATACAAAACAAACGGATGACAAGAAAATTATTTTTGCTTTCACGCCCTCCTCCTTTTGAATAAAACTATTCTTTCTTAATCTCGTTTATAACTTTAACTAATAAATCCGCTATTTTTGCAATCAGAAATAAAAAGAAAAAGAAGAAAATATAGACGGCTAAAATAACTACGCCCATCCACTGGGGGTTTCCCGGGACTTTATTAAATATAATTGCCAGGCCGCTTATAGTACCTAAAAATAAAAAAATCCAGGCAGCAACTTTCACTACTGCGCTGGATACCTTCAAGAACCCTAAATGTTCCCGCATCTCTCTTCTCCTCCCTGCCTGCCGTAAGGCATGCTTATCTTTCTATTTTTTTATCACAAACCGCGTTAAAATGCAAGAAAAATATTCTATTTTACCCCCAACCGGATTTGAACCGGTGTTTACAGCCTGAGAAGCTGACGTCCTAGACCAGGCTAGACGATGGGGGCAATAATAAAAGTTTTTTGCTAAATAATAATATCATATTTTATATTCTGGTCAATCATTTTTTAGGGGACGGTTCTCCAACTCATAACCCTAAACAACATAAGACATTACAAAAACATCAAAATAATGTTTAGAATAAAAAATAGAAGTCCCTTTATTTCAAAGGTGTTCTAACTCACTGATAGGCATAGGGTAATATTTGAGAGAACCGTCCCCTAATAATTTTATTGACCCTTCCGTCAAAAAGTGTTATATA
This sequence comes from uncultured Planctomycetales bacterium, assembly GCA_964486875.1. Lineage (GTDB taxonomy): Bacteria > Omnitrophota > Gorgyraeia > Gygaellales > Profunditerraquicolaceae > Sherwoodlollariibacterium. The sequence goes on along the minus strand of CAZAPC010000079.1, from coordinate 4,492 downwards.
ATAAAACCCATGCAAGTAGGCTTAGGTTTCAGCTCAAGGCAGGACTACATTAAAGCAGCTAAAGAAGCCGCAAATAACGCAATGGCCAGCCTAGACTCCGATAAGGCTGACCTGGCGCTTGTCTTTACCACAAAAGAGTTCAACCATTCTCTGGTTTTAAAAGAAATCTCCGCAGCGCTAGCAAATACCTCTTTATTGGGTTTAAGCTCCTCAGATTTAATATGCAGCCAAGGGGTATTGAGCAACGGCATAATCATTGCCTGTTTCAGTTTTCCGGAAGAAATATATTTTAATACTACCTGCGTTGAAGGAATAACCGAACGCAATGCGCTTTCTCTAGGAGAAAAACTCGGAGAAGAACTTTTGTACGGATGTAAGGGTAACCGAAGAAATTTAAGCCTTATCTTCTCCAATTGCCGGAGTACAGAAGGGCAAAATATCTTTTTGGGGCTACAAAGAAAAGTAGGCAAAAGCTTCCCGATGGTGGGAGCTTCTGTAGAAACTGAGATTTATTCCGGAAGCGCTGCATTAAATAACGCTGCCTGCGGTGTGCTTTTCGGAGGAAAGCTGACTTTTGGGATGGGAACAAAACACGGATGGAAACCTCTGGGAAAACCCAGAAAAGTAACGCTCTCTTCCGGGAACGCAGTTATTGAAATTGACGGCAAGCCGGCGGCATCTCTATATAAAGAGTATTTTGATAAAGATGCAGCCGGAATAAAAAAAGACTTAAGCCGCATTTCTGCATACTATCCGATTGGAATTAACATCTCAGGGCAAAAAGAATATTTGTTACGCAGCTTATACTCTATCGAAGAAAACGGCGCGCTTGTTTTTAATGGAGACGTCCCCAAGGGAAGCGATGTAAGACTAATGATCTCCTCAAAAGAAGCGTGTCTTGAAAGCGGGAGACAGGCTGCCGAATTAGCTAGGGATAGCCTTAAAGGGCAAAAGATAAAATTTGTCCTTATATTTAATTCATCCGCGAGGTCTGCGCTTTTAGGCAGAGAAGCGAGTAAAGAAATAGAAGCTGTAAAGGATGCCTGCGGCTGGGATATCCCGGTAGCAGGGGTATACACTTGCGCAGAACAGGCGCCGTTAAACAGCGCAAACTATCTTGGCAGGCCATATTTTTACAATAATTCAATAACCGTATTAACTATAGCAGGGTAATAAATGTTCTACGCCAACATAATATTAATACTACTATCAACATTAATAATCATAGTATTAAGTTCAATGCTAATGACAAAAATGCAGAATATTAGGCAGCTGAAGGGGGAAATAGATAAACTTATGCAATCCCTGGAAAATATGGACGAACAGGCAAAAATTATTGTGCGGGCGGACATGGAATTAAACCGCATACAGGAAGAATTAGATAAAAAAATCTCCGGTTTATATGCCCTGCAAAAGCTTTCCCACAACATCAGCACAACTATGGTGGAAGAAGAGATCTTCAAAAACCTAAGCCACGAGTTATTCAGAGGGATAGGGTTTGAAAAGGTAGGCATATTCCACTGGGATAGCCTAAAAAAGGAATTCATAATTAAATCGTCCCTTGGATATTCAGAAGAGGAAATTAACTTAATAAATCTATACATAAACTCGAATAAAGACCGGACCTTAAGTTTTGTCGTAACAAATAAAACGCTCTCCTCAATTTCAACGCCGGAAAATTTTGCTGACAAAAAAAGGCTTCGCGACATATTCAAATCAGAATACTTTATACTCTCGCCTATCCTCCCCAAACAGGATAACCGTGGATTTATATTTGCGGGTACCGAAGACCCTGACACCGTTATTACTTCCGGGGACGAAGAATTAATCAAAATCCTTGCAACCCAGCTTGGACAGGCGCTGGAAAATGCCCGGCTTTTCGAAAAAACCTGGAACGCCCAACAGGAGCTAGAAAAGAAAGTCGCGGAAAGAACACAAGAATTAACCGCGGCGCTGGAAGAGGTAAAAAAAGCGAGCAAGCGCAAGACCGATTTTGTCTCCAGCGTTTCGCATGAACTTAGGACACCTTTAACCTCAATAAAAGGTTACGCGGCGATATTGCTTACCGGAAAACTCGGGGCCCTCCCTCCTGAAGCAAAAGAAAGGCTAGAAAAGATAAACCGGCATAGCGACGAACTCGGGCACATCGTAAACGAACTTCTGGATATTTCGCGCATAGAATCAGGTAAGGTAGCCATGAATCTTGAGTCCTGCGATTTAAAAAGTATAGTTGATAAAATAGACGACCTGTTATCCGGACAATTAAAGGATAAACAGATTAATTTAGAGGTTAAGCTTAAGCCCGGAGAATTTAAAGCATTAATCGACCAAGCACAGATAAGCCGAGTTTTTATAAACTTAGTCGGCAATGCAATGAAATTTACCCCGGCGCAAGGAAAAATCAGCATATCCGCGGAGAAAAAAGAAGGCATGATCCAGGTAGATGTCTCTGATACAGGATGCGGGATACCCGCTGATTACCTTGAGGCAATATTCGAGGAATTTTTCCGGATAGAAAATTCTATTAACCAAGAGGTGAAAGGAACCGGGCTCGGGTTGGCCCTGGTAAAACGCATAATCGAGGCACACCAGGGAAAGATCTGGGTTGAGAGCAAGGCAGGTTCGGGCTCAACTTTTAGCTTTACCTTACAACAAGCAACTTAATTACAGGGACGGTTCTTAAACCAAAGCAGAACCGTCCCCAAAGGATATTAATGGCTATAAAAATATTGATTGTTGACGACGACCCGGACATACGGGATGTATTAAAACTTACGCTATCGGAAGAAAATTACGAAATACTTGAGGCTAGCGACGGAGAAACAGCCTTAAAAATCATACACGAAAACCAACCGGACCTCATATTATTAGACTACAAAATACCAAAAATTGACGGCCGGGAAGTCTGCAGGAGGATAAAAAAAGACCTCTTATTGCGGCATCTGCCCATAATAATGGTCACCGGCAAAGGAGATATTAACGACAAGGTCGGCGGCATTGATGCCGGAGCGGATGACTATGTAGTCAAGCCATTCGAACCAAAAGAATTAATGGCGCGGATAAGAATGATCTTAAGGCATACTGAGCGCGACCTGGAGGCAAACCCGTTAACGCGCCTGCCGGGAAACGTATCCATTTTAAAAGAACTATCCCGGAGGCTGGAGGCAAAGGCTCACTTTGCCGTCTGTTACCTGGACTTGGACAAATTCAAATCCTATAACGATAAATACGGATTCGAACATGGAGATGAGGTAATCCGCGAGACTGCGCGGCTTTTAATCCGCATCACAAAAGAATTTGGCAATCCGGATGATTTTATCGGGCATATAGGAGGAGACGACTTCGTCGTCCTGACTACCGTAGATAAAACAGACCTTTTATGCCAGAAAATAATTATTAATTTTGAAGAGTTAGTCCCCTCTTTTTATAATGAAAAGGACAGGAAAAACGGCTTCATACTGGCAAAGGACCGCAAGGGCAAAGAACAAAAAATACCGCTTATCTCCATATCCATAGGAGTGGTAACAAACGAACACCGCACGATAACTCACGTAGCGCAAATCGGGGAAATAGGGGCTGAATTAAAATCCTACGCCAAAAGCCTGGAAAGAAGCAACTACGTAAAAGACCACCGTAAATCCCTCAGATAAACCAAAACAGAGACGGTTCTTAACTTAGCTATAAAGTGTCCCCAATATGGGGACACTTTACCTTTGGTTTAAGAACCATCCCTGTTCTATTTTGGTGCGCGGGGAGGGAGTTGAACCCTCACAGGTTGCCCCACTACCCCCTCAAAGTAGCGTGTCTGCCATTCCACCACCCGCGCGTTAATGCAGAGGTATTATACAACATCCGGTTTAAATATCAAGGGCCGGCGATAATAAACCCTCGTATAATTTTTCTATTTCCCTTATGCTGCCTTGCGTCTCTTCGGCCTCGGGCAGATTTCTTTTTAATTTCTCTAAAATATCCGGATTATCGATCAGGTACTGTATTTTTTCCCGCAGCCCATGCGTATCTGCCGGCTTAAATAATAAACCATTTACTCCGTCAACTACCGCTTCCGGTATGCCGCCGATATTTGAGGCGATTACCGGCGTCTTGGATAAAAAGGCTTCCCGGATGACAAGAGGGCTATTCTCCGGCCATATCGAAGGCACGACAAGCACATCTATTTCCTTAAAAATATTTGCGACCTGCCCATGCTCAAATTCGCCCATAAACCTGGTATTCCTGTTCTTGATAAGCCTTTTTAAATAGGGAAGGTAGTCTTCAAAGCCGATATACGAATGTAACTTGCCGTAAATCTTCAATTCCACGCCATCGGCCTGGACCTTATTGAAGGCATCGATGAGGATGTGCAATCCTTTAGCCGGCAGGAGCGTGCCGATGAAAGCAAATCTGAGCTTATCGCCTTTAGTTTTTTGAGGGTCTGTGAATGGGGCGGCGTTAAAATTATTGCCGGATAATTTTATTTTTTGTATCGGGATAC
>CAZAPC010000078.1:0-5397 GCA_964486875.1 uncultured Planctomycetales bacterium | reverse complement strand
CTGTCCCCAAACATAGCCAAATAGGGACACCCGCAGCTTTAGCAGATTGGGTGTCCCTAATTAGATTTTTCTACTACTAATACTGCATTGATCCCGCCTCTACCGCGGGAGATTACCAATGCCTTATTAATTTTATACTCTCTTGCTTCTTTACCTATATAGTTAAGACCATTTACTGCAGGTGAATCTAAATTAACTGTCGGAGGGATTAAACTATTCTCCATAGCTAAAATTGTAGTAATTAAATCTACTGCGCCTGACGCCCCTAAAAGATTCCCGAACATTGACTTAGGACAACTTACCGGTATATTTTTTGCTTTTTCCCCAAATACGCTCTTAATGGCTTCTACTTCGGAGTTATCCCACAAATCCGCTGCCAAACCATCCAAGCTTATATAATCTATATCTGAAGGTTCTGCCTTAGCATCCAAGAGTGCCTCTTTTATGGCTCTAGCAAGCTCTTTCCCATCAGAAGCACAATTGATCCGATCAACTCCGTCACAGGTAGTAGCATACCCGGAAATTAAGACAAGGATATTAGCTTTCCGTGATTTTGCCCTCTCAACGCTCTCCATAACCATAACCCCTGACCCCTCCCCGATGACGCATCCGCTGCGATTTTTATCAAATGGCCGATAAGCAGCTTGAGGGCTGGAATTATTTTTAGATAGCGCTCCATAAGTATTACAGCATAGGAGCGCATAAGGGGTAACCGGTGCTTCCATCCCTCCGGCTAAAATCATATTCAGTTTATTCTTGGATAAAACTTTTCTGGCATAGCCTAAGGCCATCAAAGAACTGGCGCGGTCAGCAACAACTGTCTTAGAGAATCCTTTTATGCCGTAGTAAATCGATACCTGACCCTGGGGCGCTGCCGGAAACCAGGCTGAGGCCATATAAGGAGATACCCCTTTTCGTCCTTCAATATACATATCGCGCAGCTCAGTCTCTGCATAAAGCCAGCCTCCGATAGCATTTCCTAAAAATATGCCCACTAAGCTTGGGTCTTCATTCTTAATATCAATACCGGCATCCTTCAGGCTCATCTCCGCAGCAACTAACGCCATATGCGAAAAGGCGTCAATCTTCTTTAACAGTCTCTCTGAAATATGGCTATATTTTTCTAAATCGTCGATCTGCCCGGCGATACGCGAAGGATATCTTAAAGCATCAAACCTGGTAATCTCTTTTATAAAAGACCTGCCGCTTTTAATATTCGCCCAGAACTGTCTTTTGCCTATACCAGAAGGCGTTACAACTCCTATGCCTGTTATTGCTATCTTATCCACTGTATCTCCTTAATATTAACGAGGAATGAATGCCCGAGAAACCACTGCTTGTTTTAAGAATCGTATCTACCCTTTTCTCTATCGCCTGGTTAGGGATATAATATAAATCGCATTGGGGATCCTTCTCCTCCTGGTTTATCGTGGGGGGAAGAATATTCTTCTCAAAAATCATAGAGGCAACGGTCATCTCAATGGCATTTGCCGCTGCCAGAGGATGCCCAATCATAGACTTAAATGAGCTAATCGGTAATTTATATGCATAATCTCCGAAAATTTCCTTATAAGCGCTAGTCTCAAATATATCGTTCATGCGCGTAGATGAACCATGGGCATTAATATAATCCACCTCTTCAGGCCTAACCCCTGCATCTTTTAAAGCTAAGGATATGCAAGTTTCCATTGCCCGGCCGTCTGAAGGAAGATCAGTCATATGAAAGGCGTTGCAGCTTGTACCAAAACCTAATACCTCGCAATAAATATAGGCGTTGCGCTTTAAGGCATGGGTCAATTCCTCCAAAACCAGAATCCCTGCGCCTTCTGATAAAACAAAACCGTCGCGCTTATTATCAAATGGCCGGGAAGCTTTCTCCGGTTCATCATTGTGTACCGATAAGACATTAATCACATCAAAGGCTCCAAAAGTAATCGGGGTAATCGGAGCTTCCGCAGCCCCGCAAATCATAATATCATGCTCGCCATCCTGAATAGTCTCTAAACCAAACCCTAACGAGTCAGTGCCGGCGGTACATCCTGTTGAAAGAGTACTGCAGATTCCTTTTAATTTATACTTAGCGGATAGCTCTATCGAAGGAGTATTAAACATCGCCGCATCATAAAGGTCGGGCCGAACCTTTAAAGGATCAATCGGCTTTTTACCGTTATCAGTTACAAGCGCAAACTCTTCCTCCATATATTTTGTCCCGCAAATTGCGTTAGCTAAACAAACACCCATGCGGCGGGGGTCTTCTCTTGAAAAATTAATCTTACTATCAGATAAAGCCATATTTCCTGCGACAACCCCGAACTGTACGTATCTATCCATACGCATTGCCTCGGCATGTGTTAACCCCAATTTAAAAGGGTCAAAATCACAGACTTCCGCGGCGATTTTTGTATTAAATATGGAGACATCAAAACCATCCACCAGCTTTACTCCGGATTTTCCGGATGAGAATCCATTCCAGGCATTTAACTTACCTATGCCGTTTGGAGATACAACGCCTATACCCGTAATTACAACTCTGCGTTTATTCATAAGACTATTTTTTCTCCTCTTCAACCCTTGTTACTTTAAAAATTATGTTGCCCCCGTCAGGACAGGTAACCGTATCAATTGAATCGGGATTATTCATAAAGAAAAACTTCGCCCCGAAATTTAAGGCAAATAAAGCTGGGAAGGCACAATGAAACGCGGCACCGCAAAAATTCGGGATACATTTTAACCCTTGCGTCTCCCATTTATCTCCTACCTTATAACCAAACGTACATTTACTATTGGCCTTAACTACTTCGATAATCATTTTTTTAGGGTTTGGTCCTTTATGATTAGGGTCTTTGGCAATAACCTCCAAATTGCCTTGTTTATCCAGTATCTCTGCCTTAAATTCCAGCTTCCCGCCATCCGGACAAGTAACCAAAAGAGAGCGCTGATTATCGCGAAAACCGAATTTAGCTCCAAAACTTAGAGCATAGATAACCGGGAATAATGCATGCGCTAATCCTAGGCAGAAATGTTCCGGAGGATGGGTAAAATCCTCTAAAATTATTTCTTCACCTTTTTTATATCCGTGGTAACACTCCCCGAATACCCCTGTTACGGTGAGTTTTAATTTTGGGAATGGTGTTTTAACTTCGCCCATTTTAGTTTACGAATGTTTTTACGCTTTCCAATAATTCTCTCTTGCTAAGGAACTTTTTATTTTTTTCAACCTCGTGGACCAGCCTGACTAAGTTACTATTAAGCTCGGCAAAGACATTGAATTCTTTTGCCAAGCTAACAAATTCACCGTTAATATAATCTATCTCCGAGGCCCGGCCGCGTTTTATGCTCTGCAAGATAGACCCGTACAACGGCTCCTGACTTAATTTCGCCATTATCCCCGAATATATCTTTGCTGCCTCCTGCGTAGGAATTGAAATAAGCTTAGTTAAGTTCTCCAAAGGAAAACCCGGCAATGAAGCAAGTTTTATACCGGCTTTTGAGACAATATTAAAACCTTCTCTCCAAATATTAATGCATACCCTGCTTATCTCTAAATCAGAAAAGGACTCCTGCATGCTAACCCCGAGTATTGCAGGAATACAATTATTAGCATTCACAAATATCTTAAGATACTTCATCCCTAGGATATCTTCGCTTATAGCCGTAGGAAAAGCTTTATCCAGAAACGGGGATATCGCAGATATCATGGGAGTTACATCCTTGCCGAAGATATTCCCTAAAATCCAGTTCCCCTCAAAATTGTGCACTATCTCTGCAGGCTTAAGATAAGTTGAGCCAAACATTACAATACTAGAGACGATATTTTCTTTGGCCAAATATCCTGACACGATATTCTCTGCCCTGACCCCGTTTTGCGTAGTGATAATAACAGAGCTTTTAAGTAAGCTTAAATTGCTTTCTAAGGCAACGGGGATATCCTGTGTTTTGGTGGCTAAAATTACTATATCCGCGCAAGAAGTGATTTTTTCTTCAATAGGGATGCTTACTTTAAAATTACCCCTTACCCCTGATATATTTAAGCCTCTTTCCCGGATAGCCGCAACCGACTCCTTTCGGCCAACCAACAATACATCTTCGCCTTTTAGTTTAAGATAACCTGCTACTAAAGCGCCGATTGCCCCCGACCCAATTACCGCTACCTTCATATTTTAAGATTTAGGAAAACCGTGCTTCTTATAATCAAAACCGGTTTGTTCTAGAAGTTTTACCATCATACTGTAAAACGGAGACGGAACACCGGAGAAAAAAGCGGATATAACATCTTGCTCCTCTATTAAAGAAGAACCCCTCTTTTTAGCGCTTTCCTCAGCCATTTTCATCACTACTTCTTCAGTGATATGACGATGGAATACCGGAATTTTAGAGGTAAAAAGATTAAATTTATCCTTGGTTTTTAAATCCCAATCCATGCTAAACAAATGTTTGTAATTAAGCTAATATAGTAAAATTTTACTATTCCCGGACAAATGTTATTTTATATTTTTTAAATGAAGCTGTCAAGTAATTTTGGGATTAAGTGCGAGGTTTATTTAAAGGGCAAATTAACTCTCTTCTTCTAAGGACAACACAAATGCCTTTACCCCCTCATGCCCAACCTTGCTTCGCATTTCTTTTACTCCTGCAATCAACTCTTTAGCCTGCGGGTCTGCACAGGCCACATAAAGAATGTTATTTAATCCCGGCCAGATATCCGTTCCAAGGTGAGTGCCGCTTTTTTCTCCGCGGCCAAAGGCTTTCGAAACCTTGGTATAGCCCTTAATATCAGCCCCTTCTAATATCTCCATTACCTCATTATCCAAAGCTTCGTTATATATGATCATAACCATTTTCATTGTGCACCTTCCGCTTTTAAGGATTGTTTCCGATGGAATACCGCATATAGCGTCGGAACAAAAAGCATAGTAACAAGCGTGGATACCGAAAGCCCGCTTATCATCGTAATACCTAAAGGCTGCCAGGTCTCTGAGCCGGACCCTCGCGACAAAGCTAAAGGCAGAAGCCCTACTAAAGTAGTTATTGTCGTCATAAGCACTGGTCTAAGCCTATCTTTCCCGGCGGAAGTTACGGCATCATGCATAGAGAACCCTCTGGCGCGCAATATGTTTATATAACTAATTAACACAATCGCGTTATTTACAACTATACCCATAAGCATGGTGATCCCTAAGAAGCTGATGACGTTCAGGGTCTGCCCGGCGATAAGAAATCCCAGGATGACGCCGGTAAAAGTATAAGGGATTGAGAACATGATGATGAACGGATCGAGTAATGATTCAAATTGCGCAGCCATGACCATATATACCAGCGCCGTACCCAGAATAAGCAGGATAAAGAGGTCCCTGAATGCCTTACCTTGCTCCTCTGCCTCGCCGCCGAAATTAATGA
>CAZAPC010000077.1:0-5477 GCA_964486875.1 uncultured Planctomycetales bacterium | reverse complement strand
AAAATAGGACATTTTAAAATTGCTAAGAATAGGACATTTTAATCTTGCTAATGCATATTGCCCCCTTTTTGTTTACTTTTCGAATTTTTTAAAGTATAATTATTCATTATTAACGGGTTATCGTAAGGAGATGGATATGGAGTCTATACTAACAAGAGAGTTGACGCTTGATAAATCTGTTTTAAGGGCTTTCGCAGCAATATTCTTTATAATTTCAATAACGCTGGCGGCATTTGTCCGTATCCCTTTGCCTTTCACGCCAGTTCCATTGACCCTGCAGACTTTTTTTGTTTTGCTTTCTGCCGCTATCCTCGGCATGAGGCTGGGGCTATTTACGCAGTTTGCTTATATATTCTTGGGATTTATCGGTTTCCCGGTTTTTACCGGTTTCTCCGCAGGGCTGCTCTATTTTCTCGGTCCTACAGCCGGGTATTTGCTCGGTTTTGTCATTGCTACAATTTTTATCGCTAGCGTTATAAACCGCTTAGGGGAAAATATAACTTTGGTCACATTGGTATTTTTTTTCGCCAGCGTATTGCTTTTATTATCCGGAGTCATCTGGCTTAAACTGTCTTTGCAATTATCTTGGTTAGAGTCTTTTATGGCAGGTTTTGTCCCCTTTCTCCCAGGCGACACGCTTAAGTCAATTCTGGCCGCGGTTTTATTTTGTAAGTTTAAACCACGGATAAAATCAGTCCTGTAGATAGCCTTAAAATTAAGGTGGAAATTTAATGAAAAGCATAATAGCAAAATTAGGATTTCTTTTATCAATCGCCTTTTCTTTATGGTTTTTCTCCAGCAAGATAGGGATGAACCAGCAGCAATCGTTATCTATAGCTATATTCTCCGTATCGGTGCTTGGGACTTTATTCTTCTGGGATTTTCGGCTTAGCTTCGCCTTCGTTGGCACTTCTGTGCTTTTAATAACCAAGACCATAGACATAGAACACCTTTTAGAGTTTTCTTCTCTGGACGTAATATTATTTCTTGTTGGTATGATGGTAATTATGGGGAGGCTTAAAGATTCGGGAGTCTTTGCCTGGATAGTTAGTGTTATTTTAAGGATTCCCCGCCTGACCGGTAAAAGATTTGTTCTTATTATTGCGGTATTGTCTGGTATATTCGCCGGAGCAGTTGATGAAGTTACTTCCATAATATTCATGGTAGCTGCGGTATTGGAGGTATGTGACTATTTTGAGGTTAATCCTACCCCTTTCGTCATTATTTCGGTTTTAAGCACTAATATCGGCTCAGCAGCAACTGTATTGGGCAATCCTATAGGAATACTTATTGCAAGCAAGTCAGGCCTTACTTTTGAGGACTTTATCATTAAGGCTATGCCGGTATCAGCGCTATGCCTTTTAGTTACAGCGGGCATGCTTATCTTATGGTATAAAAAGCCAATAGCATTATTAGATAAGAATATTAAAGAGCTCGGCGCAAATGAAATACTTACCAAGCTTATATCTGTGCCTGCGGATAGAAGGCTAAAAATCAATATGGCCATATTTTTTATAACTCTTATCTTTATTTCTTTGCATCACCGCTTAGAGCTTGCTTTGGGGTTAGCCCCTAACACCGTACTTTTGGCAGTCCCACTTATATCCAGCGGGTTGATTATGGTCTGGAAGAGGCATAAAGCAAGGAAATACATTGAAAAGGATGTAGAGTGGTGGACTTTGATATTTTTTCTTTTGTTGTTTGTCCAAGCCGGCACATTAAAGTATACAGGGACTACGGTTTTTATTGCCGATAAACTTATGAAATTAACCGGGGATAATTTGAACGTACTGACAAGCGTGATTCTTTGGATAAGCACGCTGGGCTCAAGTATGTTCGATAATGTGGTCTTGGTTGCTGCTTTTATTCCGGTCTTGCAGGGTTTTCAGGCGTTGAATATCACAACTCATTCTTTGTGGTGGGCGCTTCTTTTCGGGGGATGTTTAGGAGGAAATATTACTTTGATTGGGTCAACCGCAAATATCGTGGCCCTGGGGATATTGGAAAAAGAGAGAAATATCCGCATAACATTCTTTAATTGGTTTTGGGTAGGTTTAAGCGTAGGGTTGGTTACTACCTGTATTGTTTGGGTCTTACTTATGTTTATTCCTTTTTATAGATAAGGTATATTGTTTTTAAAAAGTAAAATGAAAATTAAGTGTGCATTATTTATTGCCTTAGGTATTTTGGTTGCAGGTTTGGCGGGCTGCGCTTTATTGAATAAGCCGATAGCGTTTGTAGACGATTTTATAAATACTGCATTTTTCCCTCCTTATTCCGGGCCCAAGGCAAAAATAACAGTTGCGGATTTTGAGGTTATGACGGCAAAAGCTACTACTGATATTAGCGCTGATTTGCGTGAGCTTTTGATAGCGGGGCTTTTGAAAAGCCAGCGTTTTGAATTAATCAGTTTGTCTAAGGATGGGGCTATAAAGCCTTCAGGATTGATTATTGCTACCAGGTTGTTAGACTTTGAACCCTATGGCTCAGGAGGAAAATCAGGAGTCGGAGGAGCAGGGAGCGCTTCGAGCGGTTCCTTATCCAGCCTTCTCGGTTCGAGTATAAATAGGTCATATATATCGTTGGATATACGTATAGTAGATGCGGAAACAGCAAAGGTTTTATTTTCAGAAAGGATAAATGCCCAAGCAGCAGGAGACTATAGCTCAGAAGAAGAGCATCGGCAGGAGAAGAAGATAGGGCCGGGCCTGGCTTTATACACGGGCACTTCTATGGAAGAGGCGATAAATAAATGCGTGCTGGAGGCGGTGGAATATATTATTCAAAAGATTCCGGCAGGGTATTATAAAGGAGGAAACGAAGATGGGAAAGCGCAAGCGCAGGGGAAAACTTAATTGGCGTTCTAAAAGGGCAAATAAAGGTAGGAAACCTAACCTCGGATAGTAAGATTATGAAACCCTATGAAAGCAATTGCCCTTATTTCCGGCGGGCTGGATAGCATCCTTGCTGCAAGAATAATTAAAGATCAGGGGATTAATATTATCCCCGTGAATTTCAATACCCCTTTCTATCAGGAAAATCAAAATAAACATAAAAGCAGGAATCTTTCTAACTTTGTTATGGCTTGTCTGGGAGAGAAGCTTAAGTTAATGGATATAAATGAAGAATACTTAAGTCTTATTTTAAACCCTGAGCATGGTTTTGGCGCGCATATGAATCCTTGTATAGATTGTAAGATACTTATGTTAATTAAAGCAAGGAAGTTAATGCCTGGCTTAGGGGCTCAATTTATTGTGACCGGAGAAGTTCTAGGCCAGAGGCCGATGTCGCAGCATAGGCGAGCACTTCTTGCTATTGAACAAAAGAGCGATCTCAAGGGGTTATTGCTCAGGCCCCTTTCCGCGGGTAATCTTATTCCCACTATACCCGAAAATAAGGGTTGGGTGGATCGGAAGGGGTTAATGAGTATTTCAGGCCGTTCCCGCAAGGCGCAGATTAACCTTGCCAAAGAGCTTGGTATAAAAGATTACCCTAATGCCTCCGGCGGGTGTTTATTGACCGACCGGCAGTTTTCCATAAGGCTCAAGGATCTTATGTCCCATCAAGAGTTAAACTTAAGAAATATAAAGTTATTAAAATCCGGCAGACATTTTAGGATTGACCGGGATACAAAATTAATTGTTGGACGCAGCGAAAAAGAGAATAAATATTTAGAGGAAGCTGCGCAGAACGATGACTACTTGTTTATGCCTGAAGAAAGAATAGCAGGTCCTACCTGTCTTGGGGTAGGTAAATTTAGCGCAAGCCAGATAGCTATCTCTGCTGCCATAGCCTGCCGTTATTTTGATCCCTGCCCGGAAGGCGCCAGGGTGGTTTACAGGCGCATCCCCGGAAAAGATAGCTCGTATTTGTATTCAATACCGGCTAAAGATACAGAATTAGAAGGGCTGCGTGTATAAATAGTTGCGGGCGAAGGCACATATTATGAGAGAAGCGCTTTTTTATGAGAAATTAGATGGCGGATTGGTTCAGTGCCATTTATGTAGTCATGAGTGTAAGATTAGGGCTGGGCAATTCGGAGTATGTGGCGTTAGGGGAAATTCATCCGGAACACTTTATACATATTCATACGGAAACGTGGTTGCGGCGGATATTGATCCTGTTGAGAAAAAGCCTCTTTATCATTTCCTCCCAGGCTCAAATAGCTTTTCTGTCGCTTGCGCAGGCTGTAATTTTAAATGCGGGTTTTGCCAGAATTGGGAGATTTCTCAAAGGCTAAACCCCATAGAAAATACTTTAGAAGAAGATGAATTCTCGCCGCAGGATTTGGTTGATGAGGCATTGAGGAATGCCTGCCAGAGCATATCCTATACTTATACTGAGCCGACTGTTTTCTTTGAGTACGCCTATGATACTGCAAAGATCGCTAAGGCCTCCGGATTACGGAATATCTTTGTAACAAACGGGTATATATCCGACGGCCCGCTTAAAGAGATCTCTTTATATCTGGATGCGGTAAATGTGGATTTAAAATTCTTTAAAGAAGATTCTTACCAAAAATTCTGCGGCGCTTCTTTGTCCAAGGTTTTACAATCCATAAAGTTGTTTAAGAGTTTAAACATTTGGGTTGAGATAACTACTTTAGTTATCCCGGGGGTCAATGATTCTGAAGAGGAGCTAACGGAGACAGCAGATTTTATATCCGGTGTTGATAATAATATCCCTTGGCATGTATCCCGTTTTTACCCTGCTTACAAGTTTGGGAATTATCCTATTACGCTTGAGGAAACGCTGAAAAAGGCGCAAAAGATTGGTAATGAATCCGGGCTTAAGTTTATTTATGCGGGAAATGTAAACGGATGGGGCAGCGATACTATTTGTCCTTTTTGCGGCAAACTATTAATTAAGCGTGATGGGTTTAAGATTAAGGAGTATAATATAGCTAATAATAGCTGTATCCGTTGCCAGAGCACTATCCCGGGGATTCTATCCTCTGACTAAGCAATCATGAATATAATAAACCCTCAAAAGTGCGTAGTATTTTTTGATTTTGACAATACCATTGCCACTTGCGATGTTTTTGACAGCATGCTGCCGGTATTTTCCCGGGATAATCTCTGGGTGAAACTGGAAAAAGATTGGGAGGATGGTAAGATAGGTTCGCACAAGTGCCTTAAAGACCAGATAAGAGGGCTCTCTATTACCAGGCCGGCACTGGATAATTATCTATCCGGGATAAGACTAGACCCGTATTTTAGCAAGCTCGTAAGTATATTGTCCGGAATGAAGATTAAAATCGTGGTGTTGAGCGATAATTTTGACTATATATTAAAACGTATCCTCCATAACCACGGGATAAGAAATCTAAATATTTATTCAAATAAATTGAATTTTAAAGGAGGACGGTTAACCCCGGTATTCCCTTACCGAAATAAAAAATGCAATATTTGCGCCCATTGCAAGTCAAAAAACCTCTTGGCAAATGTATCCCATGATTCTATAATTATATATATAGG
>CAZAPC010000076.1:0-5478 GCA_964486875.1 uncultured Planctomycetales bacterium | reverse complement strand
ATTTTCATCTTCGGTCCTTACGATAACACCTTCGCAGTTGACTGTATAGTTTCTCTCCTTGCTTTTCTCTTTTATCGGAAGAGAAAGCTTTACTAAAACTTTTGTAAAGGGGGGAATATACTTGGTAATTTTACAGTAAGCCCCTACGCAACTTAGGTTTTTAGTGGTAGTTGAGAATCCATACCCGTTGGCAGCTACCTTAAAAGGCAATTCTTTATCTATGCGCGGATGGACCCTTCTCTCGATACCCGTTTTCATTATTTCGCCTCTGCTTTAGACTTCTCCATAAAGTTTTCCCAGCATCTTTTGGTACAATAAAACTTTCCGTTGCGGTAATATATTCTGATTTTCTTCAACGGTTTATTGCAGGCCAAACAATTGGTCTGCTTCTCTTCTTTTTTTGCTTCTGCCTGCGCAGGCGCCTGAGTTTGTTCTTGAGCCATTTCTTTCTTAGTTTCCTTTCTTAAGTTACCCTGTTTTAATATTTACGTAATCTGATAAGAAGGTCTTTTCAGTTTGGTCAAACTCTATAAATTCAATCCCCAGCCTGTTCTTATCCGAATGCGGTAAAGGCTGACACCAGGAGATTTTGCCTATAGGGTATAATGTCCTGCAGAGAAGGCTTAACTCCAGCATGACCGGAGTTGCCGGAGGGATGAATTTTAAAACACTGAAGGCCAAACCTCCTTCGCTTATGTTTTCGGTTACGGTATTGTCAAATTCCGTATTCCCTCTTACCTGATAACGAACTGGCGTATGAAGCTCAATGCGCCGAAAACGCCTCTTCTCCTCTTTCTTTAGGTCTATTTTGTCCCCCTTTGTGTGTCGGGACCGCGGCTTAATTTCCCAGTAATGTAAAAATAATAACATATATTATCTTCCGTGTCAAATAATTATGTCTTAAACAGAATTAGTTTGCTTTAGGCCGGCTTTTTGTTATAATAATTCACGAAAAGGGAGATATGAATGTATTGCAAATTCTACGGTTTAAAAGAAAGGCCGTTTAATGTAACTTCTGATCCTGCTTTTTTCTTTCTGAGCAATAAGCATAAAGAAGCCCTCGCCCACCTCCATTATGGCGTATCCCAAAGAAAAGGGATTATAGTATTAACCGGAGAGATCGGCACTGGGAAGACTACGCTTTGCAGGTTCTTTTTGAATGAATTGGATAAAAAAGTAAAAACTGCCTTTATACTTAACCCGCGTTTTTCTGAAGCCCAGCTTTTAGAATCAATTGTCGCTGATTTTGGCATACCTTCCCTTAATAAGGGCAAGTTGGGATTAGTGCGCCAGTTAAATGAGTTTCTCCTTAACGAATCTTCCATAGGTAATAATGTCGTTTTGATTATTGATGAGGCGCAGAACCTTAAGCCCGGCCTCCTTGAGCAGATCCGTTTGCTTTCAAACATAGAAACTGAAAAAGAGAAGCTTCTTCAGGTAATCCTGGTAGGCCAGCCGGAATTAAACGCACGATTAAATCTTTATGAATTAAGGCAGCTTAGGCAGCGTATTATGGTCAGATACCATATACTCCCGCTGGAGCACCGGGAAATAGCCAACTATATCGAACACCGGCTTAATGTTGCCGGTTTAATAGGCGGCATAGAATTTACTATTGAAGCTGTTGAGGCAATAGATAATTTCTCCTCCGGTACGCCGCGCTTAATAAACATGATCTGCGATAGGGCATTATTAGCAGGTTTTGCTTCGGGAACGAAAAATATAGACCGCAGTATAATTAATAAGTGCCTTGAGGAACTGGATAGTTACGCAATAGGAGGAAAAATTTGAGCATAATCTACGATGCGTTAAAAAAAATAGAACAAAGCGTGCATAAAGGTTCTCCTGCAAAAGAAGCGCAGCCGCCTAAAAACGCTTCGGTAAAAAAGAAAACCAATGCGACGCTCGTATTTATTCTAATGGTATTATCCGGGTTGTTTATAGCAAAAACTGTTCTGACCTTGGTTGTAAAGCCAAAAATAACTTCGCTTGACACTGCGGCCGCAGGTTTACAGCCGCAGGCTGATATTGCGGTTGTTGAGGATGCCGAACCGGAAAAGGAAAATATCCCGCCCGTTGATCCTGCTTTATCATTAAGTGGGGTCTACTTCCAGAATAATGAAGGATATGCCCTTATCAATAACCGTATAGTTAAATCCGGAGATGTAATCCAGGGCGCTACCGTAAAAGAAGTTGGATTAGAAAAGGTTATCTTGGAGTTCGAAGGAAGAGTTATTACCCTTGTCAGCTCTACGCAGTAATGCTAAATTCTGTTTTCTACCGCAGAACGTATTATCCCTAAAGGAACATTTTTAACTATTCTTGCCCTGCCTAGCTCGGAAATAAGAACAAGCTTATTGTTTTTGCCGCTAAATTTTTTGTCGTGGTAGTGCCTGTTTAGAACCGCATTTACAGTGACGTTTTTAATCTTAACCGGAAGGCCGACATTACTAATTAACAATTCTGCCCTTTTAACCAATGGTTCGTCAATAAATTTAAGCCTTGCGCTTATCTTAAGCGCAACAAGCATGCCTAAGGCCACGGCCTCTCCGTGGCTATATCCCTTAAATCCTGACGCTGCCTCAATAGCATGGCCTATGGTATGCCCGAAATTTAAAATAGTTCGCAAGCCTCTTTCTTCCCTCTCATCATAAGATACGATAGAAGATTTTATCCTCGCGCATGAATTAACCACATGCTCGATATGAACTTTCTTCAGTTTGAGTATATCATTATAGTGTTTTTCAAGGTAGACAAACAGGCGTCTGTCCTTGACAATCCCATATTTTATTACTTCTGCCAGGCCATTGGCAATCTGCTTTTTGCTTAAAGTGTTTAAAAGAGCGACGTCGCTAAAGACCATCTTCGGCTGGTAAAAGGCGCCGGCTAAATTTTTCCCTTCGCTTAAGTCTATAGCGGTCTTTCCTCCTATAGCAGAATCTACTTGGGCTAACAAGGTAGTGGGGACCTGCACATAAGGTATCCCCCTTTTGTATACGGAAGCAACAAAGCCGCCCAAATCTCCTATTACCCCTCCGCCCAAGGCAATAATAAAAGTTTTTTTCTTTAAATCAAATTTAGCCAAATTCCTGATTAAAAATGCGGCGACCTTTATATCTTTTGCCCGCTCGCTATCAGGCACATATTGAAACTTGAAATTAAACCCACTATTCCTTAAGCTGTTGGCGATCGTATTACCGTAATGCTTTTTTATGCGGCTATTAGTAATAATATAGGCGTCCCTGCCGATTTTGAGCCTACAAAGATAACGGCCCAGCAGAGGGATAATCTTCTCTCCGGTAATTATATTATAGGAACGCTCTTTCAGATTTAATTTAAGGATATGCATTTATCAGGCCTTAGGCGCTCCCTTAGAACCTGCCTGTTCTTTGGCAGCTGGCGCTGCGGGAGCAGTTGCTCCTTCTGCAGTTGCTTCTGTGGTTTTTTCAGCTTTTTCTTTCTTGATTTTTATCCGTATTGTTTTTAATTTAGGTAAACCGTAAACTCTATCCCCTTCTTTCCAATTACCCTTTTCTGCCATTGTCCTGATGCGCTCGCTGCGCTTTAAGACTGACCTTTGTTTCTTATCCTTTTCAGATATTGCCAATGACGGGTGTATAGACATTTTACAACCTCCTTATACGGCAGTCTTTGTAGTATCTTCTTAGCTCAAGAAATAAAGACTGCGCTTGTTTTTTGTCAGAAAAGTTACCCACACATAGGATAACATACTCCCCCTTATTTAAAACCGTTGTTTTATAGCCGCGCTTTTTAAGCAATTCCGCTTCTTTTTGGGCATAAGAACCGGTTTTAAAGCTCGCTACTTGAATAGTATACACACCTTCTGTTGTTTTCGGTATAATTATTTGCTCTTTAGCTTCAGGTTCTTTTGGTAATTGTTCAACGCTAGGCTTAGTATGTATATTTGCCTGAGGCGTAGGGAGACTTTGAATACGCTTGCCTCTTTCTACCCCAAGAGAAAATGAAACTATCGCCGTAACCAAAAGAATAATGCCCATAAGTATCGCTTTTTCATAGCCCCAGATATACTTAGAGAAATAAGCCCTCTCTGAGCGCCTAGGAGATGAGTTAATCTCTTCCTGGGAATCTGAAAATAGATCTAATTGATGACCGGGACTTTTTTCCATTCTTAAAATTTTATTATCTGGAATAAACCTTGGTATTGAATTTTTTTATAACCTTAAGGAAGGCATCGACGACTTTAGGGTCAAACTGAGTGCCGCTTTTTTTCTTTACCTCTTTTATCGCTGAGCTGATATTTTTTCTTTCGCGGTAAGGCCTGCCATAAACCATTGCCTCAAAAGCATCGGCAACTGCCATAATGCGCGCGCCTTCCGGAATCTGCCCCTTTTTTAGCCTTGACGGATAGCCTGTGCCGTCGTACCTTTCGTGATGATGCATGATAATTGGGATAACCGGCTTTAATACCTGTAAAGGCCTTAATATCTGCGCTCCTTTAACAGGATGCTTCTTAATAATGTTGTACTCTTGCGGAGTAAGCTTAGTGGTTTTGGTGAGTATCTCCGGAGGTATATCTACTTTTCCGGTATCATGAAGAAAGCTGGCGTATTTTAAACTTTGTATCTGTTTCTCGTCCAGGCGAAGCTCATTGCCTATAGCTGTAACTAGGCGGCTGAAGTAGGGGGAATGCGTGTATTCATGCGGTACCCTGGTATCTAAAAGCGTAACCAGTGATTTAACGCTTCCTAAGACTATTTTTTGCTGCTCTTCATAGAGCTGGAGATTCTTCATACCCGTTATTGACTGCTCTACTAATGTCATCAGGATATCCTGATCAAACCTTTCAAATGGAGGTTTATTCTTAGAGCGCCTTACCACGATAATACCGATAAGATCGTCTGAAATTAAAGGAGCGCCCAGTAAGTTGAGTTTTCTTATTACTGAACTTGTTTTAAGTATCCTTCTTTCTATCCTATCGGTAACCCGAAGCTTTTTGTCGACAGTAAACCTTCTTTTATTATTCACGCATGATTTCAGCACTGAATGCTTTTTAGATGAATCTAGCATCGTGATCATGCAATAATCGGAATTCAATATTTGTGCGATAAGTTTGGTTAGCCGGCTGATTAAATCTTTTAAATCATAGGTAGAATTAACCAGTCTATAAATACTGTGTATGGAGGATACTAATGTTTTATACCGCTTCGTAGGGGGTAAATAGTTTTTTGTATTCATCTAACGCATACCTGTCTGTCATTGAGGCTATATAATCGCATACCGCTCTTTTGGTTCCGTCTTTTGTTATCTTCTCTTGCACATCTTGCGGCAGTTGCCGGGGATTACCTATATAAACCTTAAACAATTCCTGAATGAAGCGTTTCGCCTTTATGCTCATTCGCACTACCCGATAGTGATGATAAAGGCGTTCCATAAGGAAAGCCCTTAGCGGCCTCCTTAATTTTATCATATTACCGCTAAAAGTAACTACTTTTTTAT
>CAZAPC010000075.1:0-5535 GCA_964486875.1 uncultured Planctomycetales bacterium | reverse complement strand
CAATAATACTATTATTACTATTACTGATAGGCAGGGGAATGTTTTGGTTTGGTCCGCCCCGGGGATAGTCGGATACAGTGGTTCCAAAAAATCAACGCCTTTTGCCGCACAAGTAGCTGCTTCAGACGCTGCGAGAAAGGCAAAAGATATAGGCTTAAAGGAAGTTGAGGTTCGTGTTAAGGGTCCAGGGTTCGGCAGGGAATCTGCAATTAGGGCACTTCAAGCTGCAGGCCTGATTATTACTTTAATTAAGGATGTGACTCCTATCCCGCATAACGGATGCCGTCCTAAGAAGAAAAGGAGAGTATAATTTATGGCGCGTTATATTGATGCGGTATGCAGGTTATGCAGGAGGCAGGGCGAAAAACTATTTCTTAAAGGGACAAAGTGTAATACTGAAAAATGTCCTGCGGGAAAAAGGGCTTATGCTCCGGGGCAGCATGGTGAGGGAAAAGGTAAGCGTCAGAAGCTTTCCAATTACGGCTTACAATTAAGGGAAAAGCAAAAGGTAAAAAGGACTTATGGTGTTCTGGAGAAACAATTCCGTAAGTATTTTAAGCTTGCCTCAAGGTCAAAGGGCGTTACCGGTAAGGTGCTTCTGCAGCTTTTAGAGAGAAGGCTGGATAATGTGATATTCCGAATTGGATTAGGTTTATCAAGATCGCAGGCAAGGCAGATCGTAAGGCATAATTTCGTTTTTGTTAATGCAAAAAGGGTTAATATCCCCTCTTTCCTGATAGAAAAAGATGATATTGTTCAGGTTAAGGCTAAAGATAAAGCCTTAACTAAGCTTAAAGATAACCTGGAGCTTTCTAAAGATAGAAGCGTGCCCGGTTGGCTGGAATTTAAGGTTGGCGATTTGACTGCCAGGGTTTTAAGGCTTCCCGAAAAAGAGGATATACAGCAGAATATCCAGGAACAGCTAATAGTCGAGTTATATTCCAAATAAACTTAAGTTTATTTTAAGGAGGAAATAGATGGGTATAAAATGGAGAGATTTTCAGCTGCCAAAGAGGTTAGAGTGTGAAGAGTCAAGCTATACCAATACTTACGGGAAATTCTCTGCTGCCCCCTTTGAAAGGGGTTATGGGATTACCTTGGGGAATTCTTTACGCAGAGTTCTACTTTCTTCGATAGAGGGAAGTGCTGTAACAAGCATTAAGATTGCCGGAGTTTCGCACGAATTTTCCGCTATTCCCGGGCTTCTTGAAGATGTCCCGGAATTAATCCTGAATATAAAAAACCTCGTGCTGAATTCGCATTCAAAAATACCTAAAGTCATAACAATTTCGGCAAAGCAAAAAGGAGAGATAAGAGCAGAAGATATTGAAACCGATGATACTATAGAGATAATCAACCCTGATTTATATCTGGCCACTTTGACTAAAGATGCGAAATTGAATATTGAGATGGAAGTCTCCCGCGGCCGAGGGTATATTACTGCAGAGTTAAATAAAAAAGAGGAGAAGACTGCGGGCGTAATTGCTGTGGATGCGGTGTTTACCCCGATAAAAAAAATAAACTTTTTTGTAGAGAATACCCGTGTGGGGCAAAGAACCGATTACGATAAGTTAATGGTGGAAATTTTCACGAACGGCGCAATTAGCCCGAAGGATGCGCTGCTCTATGCTTCAAATATTCTTCAAAGGCACCTGGATATATTTGTTAATTTCGGACAACTTCCTGACGATATTGCTGAAGAAGAACCTGAAATGACTAAGGAAGAGACAGCTGTCTATGAAAAGTTAAGGCTCCCTATTTCGGAGCTGGAACTTTCTGTCCGTAGTTCCAATTGCTTAAGAGAGGCAGGAATTAAGGTTATCGCTGATTTAGTTAGAAAGTCGGAAGATGAGAGGTTAAGCTTTAAGAATTTCGGCAAAAAGTCCTTAACCGAAATAAAAGAATTGCTTATGGTTATGGGTTTGACCCTGGGGATGCAAGTGGACTCCAAAAAATTAAAGAAGGCTTAAAAAAACAATGAGACATGCCAACAAGAGATCAAAATTAAACCGTTTTACCAGCTGGAATAAGGCTACCTTAAAGAGCCTTGCCAGAAATATGGTTATCCACCAGAGAATCAAAACCACTATATCAAGGGCTAAATCAGCCAGGCCTTTGGTTGAAAAACTGGTATCTCTGGCTAAGGAGAATACTTTAAACGCCAGGCGCCAGGCTTTTAAAATAATCGGCTCACATGAGCTTGTCTCCCGTTTTTTCAAGGATATAGGCCCTTTATTTGAGAAAAGGCCTAGTGGTTTTACGAGGATTATAAGCTTAAGGAAGCGCAGGGGGGATAACGCTCAGTTAGTTATTTTTGAACTTACCGAGAGGAAAATTAAAGAAGCGAAGAAACAAAAGAAAGCAAAGGAGATTATCTCTGAGCCTAGCACGGAAGACGCGAAACCGGAGCTGCCAAAGGAAAGAAAGGATGAGCCTAAAAAGCCTGCTAAGAAATTCTTCGGAGGCATAAAGAAAATTTTTAAGAAAGAAAGAGACTCGTTATAAAGCATATATTCTGATGTGTATAGATATCCGGTTAGCTGAGCGCCTCAAACAAGTAAAGCCTTCTTCAACCCTTGCCATAACCTCAAAGGCAAAAAATTTAAAGGCCGAAGGATGCGATATCGTAAATTTAGCCGCAGGAGAGCCTGATTTTGATACGCCAGATTTCGTAAAAGAAGCGGGAATAGATGCGATTAAGAAAGGTTTTACCAAGTATACCCCTACCACAGGAATTCCGGAACTAAAGAATCTAATATCAGAGAAGTTTAAAAAAGATAATTCCCTGGAATATCTTCCCAGCCAAATAGTTGTCTCTTGCGGAGCAAAGCACAGCATTTTTAACTCCTTATTCGTGCTTTTAGACCCAGGAGAAGAAGTGTTGATACCTCAGCCTTACTGGGTTAGCTACCCTGAGATGGTTAACTTATGCATGGGAAAACCGCGTTTTATAAAGACTTCTCCTGAAAATAACTTTAAAGTCACCCCGCAGCAGCTGAAAGAGCAGATAAATCCTAAAACCAAGGTATTTATTTTGAATAGCCCCTCCAATCCGACTGGATGCGTATATAACGAAAAGGAGCTAAGAGATATAGCGGAGATATGCGTTAGTAATAAAATATTTGTTATTAGCGATGAGATTTACGAGAAACTTATTTATGACGGCTTAAAGCATATATCAATAGCTTCTTTTAATAAGGATATCTATGATTTAACCATTACCATAAACGGTTTGTCTAAGAGTTATTCTATGACCGGATGGCGCATAGGCTATCTTGCCGCAGCCCCGGATATATCCGAGGCCGTATCAAGACTTCAGGATCATTCGACTTCTAACCCCAACTCTATTGCTCAAAAAGCCGCCGTAGCTGCATTAAGCAATAGCGGAAACTTCTTCAATGAGATTTCTTCTGAATTCACGGCCAGGCGTGATTATTGCATAGACAGGTTAAACAGCATGCCGCGCATAAAGGCAATTATTCCTCAAGGCGCCTTTTATATTTTTTGCGATATCGGCAAGGCTGGCTTAAAATCAGCGGAATTTGCCAATAGGCTTCTGGAAGAAAAATACGTCAGCCTTATTCCCGGAGATGGTTTTGGCATGAATAATTATATACGGATTAGCTTTGCTACCGGTTTGGATCAGTTAAAAAAAGGGATGGATAGAATTAACGATTTTTTAAATGGGTAAAACTATTGCTGAAAAGATATTAAGCGCGCATGCCGGCAAAGAACTTACTGCCGGCGATTTTGCAGTATGCAAGGTAGATTTTGCTTTTGGGCAGGATGGAACCAGCTCTATTATTGTCGATAGAGTTAATGAGTTGGGGTTAAAAGAGTTAAAAACAAGATTTTGTATGGTAATAGACCATAGCGCTCCGTCTCCAAGCGAGGGTGTCTCTAGGGTACATAAGAAGATGCGAAAGTTTTCAGAAGATTTTAACGTTACCTTGTTTGATATCGGATGCGGGGTCTGCCATCAAGTTATCCCTGAGTCAGGCGAGATTTTGCCCGGCAGTTTGGTTTTAGGAGCTGATTCCCATACCTGTACTTATGGGGCCCTAGGCGCTTTTGCCACAGGTGTCGGTTCAACCGATCTAGCTATTGTCTTGGCAACCGGAAAGAACTGGTTTAAGGTACCCAGGACGATAAAGATAATAGTAAGCGGCAAGATCCCTAAAGGAGTTTATCCTAAGGATATAGCGCTCTACATTATTACTGCGATAAAGTCTAATGGAGCAACTTATAAGGCTGTTGAATTCTGTGGTCCGGTTATTGATAATATGGGTATGGACGGGAGGTTTACTATAAGTAATATGGTGGTAGAAATGGGGGCAAAAGCAGGATTTATGCCTGTAGATAAACTTACATTTTCCTGGCTTAAGTCAAGAGGAGTAAAGAGCCGGAATATCAGGGCGGTTTCTGCTGATCCTGATGCAGAATATGAAGATACCCTTAATTTTGATATATCCGGTATTGGCCCGCAGGTTTCGGTTCCTCATAGCGTAGACAGCGCTAAGCCAGCCTTAGGATTAAACTCGGTAAAAATTGATGAAGCGTTCTTAGGGACTTGCACTAATGGTCGCTTGCAAGATTTAAAAGTAGCTGCTAAAATATTAAAAGGCAGGCATGTCAGTCCTGGCGTAAGGTTTATTATTGCTCCAAGTTCCAGGCCTGTTTTTATTGACGCATTAAAATCCGGATATGTGGATATTTTCGTTAGGGCAGGCGCGGTTATTGTTGCAGCAGGTTGCGGGCCTTGCGTTGGCACGCATAACGGAATACCTGCGGATAAAGAAACAGTTATTTCAAGCGCCAATAGGAACTTTCAAGGGAGGATGGGCAATCCTACTGCTTTTATATATTTAGCTTCTCCTGCTACAGTAGCAGCTTCGGCGATAAAAGGGTATATTACTGACCCCAGGGAATTTTTATAAAAAGAGAGGTTGGATATGGAGATACGCGATTTATTGCTTTTATGTATTAAGAACGGGGCTTCAGACTTGCACATTACCGAGAATGAGCCTCCGATTTTAAGGCTTAACGGCAAGCTATACCGCACAAAAACAGACCCAATAGCAAGGCAGGATTTAAAGCAGATGATCTACGGTATATTAGCTAATCCGCAAAAAGAGATGTTCGAAAGAAATCTGGAGTTAGATTTTTCTCTTGCCTTGCCTGAATTAGACAGGTTCAGGGTAAATATACATATGCAAAAGGGTTGCGTAGAAGCAGCTTTTAGAAGAATTCCGTTGGAGATACCTACTATTGAGGGATTAGGCCTACCTTCGATTATAACCGATCTTGCGCGCAAACCCAATGGTTTAGTCCTGGTAACCGGGCCTACAGGGATGGGAAAAACCACTACTTTAGCTGCAATGATTAACTTAATCAATAACGAGAGGGAATCTCTCGTTATCTGCATAGAAGACCCTATAGAATTCATTTTTAAGAATAACAAGAGTATAATTAAGCAAAGGGAGGTATATGCTGATACTCATTCTTTTGCCGAAGCCTTAAGGCATGCTTTAAGGC
>CAZAPC010000074.1:0-5593 GCA_964486875.1 uncultured Planctomycetales bacterium | reverse complement strand
CCTGACCCCTTGCATGCCATGCAAGTGCTCTCCCAGCTGAGCTACAGCCCCATAAATTTTAATAGATTAGCGCTATAAATATAACATTGCGATAATTCATTGTCAACTATAACCTTGACCCCGTTAGAAATCATGATAATATGAGTTTTAGATATTTCTAACGGGGTTGACGCTAATCCGTTCTAGCGGTATAATTTAGAAACTATGATCTTAGGAGTGCATGTTTCGGGGACAGGTAAGATTTATGAAACGCTTAACCGCGCGCATGCTTTAGGCTGTTCAACTATGCAGATCTTCGCTCGCAATCCCCAGCAGTGGAGCGGAAAGCCTTTAGATGATAAAGATATAGAAGAATTCAAGGCCCGGCGTAAGAAGTTTAAAATCGATCCGGTTTTTATTCATATATCCTATTTAATTAATCTTGCGTCCCCTGAGCTTAAGCTTTATAAAGGCTCTATCCATGCCTATATTGAAGATATACGCGAGGCAGGTAGATTAGGGTCTGACTATATAGTTACGCATATGGGGAGCCATAAGGATACTTCCGAGGAAGAGGGGATTAAGAGGCTTATAGATGCACTTAATGAGATATTGGATGAAACAAAAGGTTCCAAGGTCGGTATACTTCTTGAGAACACATCAGGAAGCGGTTCATGGCTGGGTTATAAATTCGAGCATCAGAAGAATATTATCGAGGGCCTAAAGGATAAATCCCGCGTAGGATTATGCCTTGATACTGCGCATGCATATTTAGCCGGGTATGATTTAAGTACTAAAGAAGGTTTAATTTTAATGCTTGATGAAATTGAACGGTTAGTCGGCATAAAATTAATTAAATTGATTCATTTAAACGATGCTTACGGAAAGTTAGCCTCCCACTATGACCGGCACGACCACATAGGGCAAGGGAGTATTAGTTTGGAGGGGATGAAGAGGATAATTAACCATCCTAAGTTAAGAAAGATACCAATGATTCTAGAAACCCCAAAAGACAATCCCGCAAGCGATGATACGAATTTAAGGTTAGTAAGAAAATTAGCCAGGACAGGATAATATGCTTTATGACTTCAAGAAGATTGAGGAAAGGTGGCAGAGGTATTGGGATAAAAACGCCATTTTTAAAGCCCTGCGCGGCACAAATAATAAAAAATATTACCTCTTAGAGATGTTCCCCTATCCTTCGGGTAAAATCCACATGGGGCATGTACGCAATTATACGATAGGAGATGTTGCCGCGCGCTTTAAGATGCTTCAAGGGTATGATGTCATGCATCCGATGGGTTTTGATTCCTTTGGCCAGCCCGCGGAGAACGCGGCAATTAAAAATAATATTAAGCCTGGAACCTGGACACATAAGTGCATTAAGGAGATGGAAGCTGAACTAAAGAAGATGGGTTTTTCTTATGATTGGAAGAGAGAGGTCTCTACCTGTAACAGCAGTTATTATAAATGGAACCAGTGGATATTCTTAAAAATGTTTGAGAGGGGCTTGGCTTATCGTAAGGCATCTGCAGTAAACTGGTGCCCGGAGTGCGAAACTACCTTGGCCAACGAGGAGGTTATTGAAGGAGGCTGCTGGAGATGTCATGCAAGGGTTGAGCAGAAAGATTTAGAACAGTGGTACTTAAAAATTACAGAATATAAGGAAAGGCTTTTGGAAGATTTAACGCTGCTTAAAAACTGGCCGGAGAGGGTTTTAAGTATGCAGGCAAACTGGATCGGAAAGAGCCAGGGTGTCGAAATTTACTTTAAACTTAAAGATTCCGGTGCGGCTATTCCGGTTTTTACTACCAGGCCAGATACTATTTTCGGGGCAACTTATATTGTATTAGCCTGCGAACATCCGGTGGTTAAAGGGCTTCTTCGAGGGAACCCCCAGGAAAAAGAAGCATTGGACTTTATTGACAGGGTTTCCAGGAGGAGCAAGGTTGTACGGTCATCTTCAGACGTAAAGAAAGAGGGGATATTTACGGGAAGTTACGCTATAAACCCGGTTAATAACGAAGTAATCCCTGTTTGGATCGCAGATTACGTTCTAATGGATTATGGTACCGGTGCAATAATGGCAGTACCTACCCATGATCAGCGCGATTTTCTTTTTGCCAGAGAACATAATCTGCCTATGCGCATAGTCATTAATCCCGAAACCTGCAGTTTAGAGCTTGCAACTATGCGTGAGGCATATGAAGGCGAAGGGGTTCAGGTAAATTCCGGGCAATTTAACGGAATGCCGAGCGTAGAAGCAAAGAATAAAATAGGCGCATGGATGGAGAAAGAAGGCATGGGTTGTATTAAGACTAACTGGCGGTTGCGGGATTGGTTAATCTCGCGGCAGCGTTATTGGGGTACGCCTATACCGGTTATATATTGCAACGAGTGCGGAGTTGTCCCGGTGCCTTATAAAGATTTGCCTGTTGAATTACCGAAAGAAGCTCCTTTTACCGGAGAGGGAGGAAGCCCGCTAGCAAAGGTAAGGGCATTTGTAGAAGTAAAATGCCCGGGATGCGGGGGGAGCGCCCGGCGCGAGACCGACACCATGGCAACGTTTTTCGACTCTTCATGGTATTTTCTAAGATTTTGTTCTCCTGATTTTAAGGAAGCCCTGTTCGATAAAAATGAAGCAGCCTTCTGGATGCCGGTTGATCAATATATAGGCGGCATTGAACATGCGATCCTGCACCTTCTCTATTCCCGATTTTTCACTAAATTTTTTAAGGATATAAAATTAGTAGATTTTTGCGAGCCTTTTAACCGCTTGCTAACCCAGGGGATGGTCTTAAAAGATGGTGAAGTAATGTCTAAGTCCAAAGGTAATATTGTTGACCCGGACTCAATGATCAAAAGATACGGGGCTGATGCCCTCCGCCTGTTTATACTTTTTGCAGCTCCGCCTGAGACAGAATTAGAATGGGATGATCGTGGGTTAGAGGGCGCGTTTAAATTCTTAAGCCGGGTGTGGCGTATCCAGGAAAACCTGAAAGAAATCCCAGATGTTTCCTTAGTCCGCTTTATGCATAAGACTATAAAAAAGGTAACCGAAGATTTCAGCGAATTTAAATTTAATACAGCTATCGCCAGTCTTATGGAGTTTACTAATGCCATTTATCAGTTAGGCGCGGATAGGGAAGTATTCTCAAGGTTAGTGCTTATGCTTAGCCCGATTGCACCGCATTTTTCTGAAGAACTCTGGAATATTCTTGGGAATAAGGGCAGTATTTTCAGGGCCCAATGGCCTATGTATGACCCAAAAATGTTAATTGAAGAGAGTGTCACTATTGTTATCCAGGTTAACGGTAAAGTACGCTCTAAGATCGACGTTTCTGCAGATATGGATGATGGAAA
Source organism: uncultured Planctomycetales bacterium (assembly GCA_964486875.1). Lineage (GTDB taxonomy): Bacteria > Omnitrophota > Gorgyraeia > Gygaellales > Profunditerraquicolaceae > Sherwoodlollariibacterium. The sequence continues at coordinate 2,251 of CAZAPC010000074.1, read as the reverse complement.
GTTAAAGGAGTTGGTATTGGCCGATGAGAAATTAAAGCCATGGATTCAGGATAAGCCCGCCAAAAACATAATTATTATTCCAAACAAGCTCATTAACATCGTTCTCTAATTAAAACAGGGGCGTTTTTCAGCTCAACATAAACTTTTTCCGGACCAAGGGCGCTTTTTCAGCTGATTTAGGAAACGTTCCTATTTTATATTAAGTATGTCCTTAATTCTGAAAAGAAGCTTAGCTGGCTCTAGCGGTTTCTCAAGGTAGTCGATAATTCCCACCTTTGATGCAATATGTTTGTCAATATTCTCCCTTTTCAACGATATGGCGATTATCGGGATTTCCCTGTAGCCGGGGTTTTCTTTTATTTTTTGCGCGATCTTAAACCCGCTTGCATCAGGCAGCACAAGATCCAAGAGTATAAGGTCGAAAAAAGATTCCTTTAATCTAGCGAACCCTTCCTCAGAGTTATAAGCGCAAACCGCCTCAAATCCATTTTCCCCTAGGACTTCTTTAATCTCCTTAGCGCCGTTATAGTCGTCGTCAATAATAAGTATCCTTTTTTTCATCCCTTAAAGTATACCATAAAAAGCAGGTTAGATTTATCGTTTTGCCGCGTCTATTAATTACGCCAGGGGGTGATGGAATGTTTAATTTTACCAGCGATGAGCGCAGGGCAATCTTGTTTTTGGCGTTTGTTTATTTTCTGGGGCTGGGGATAATTTTTTTATCTAAGCAACTTGAGCCCCGCAGGACCATAGCTTCTTTTAATGAAAGCCTGGGGAAAATAAACTTGAATACCGCGGACAAGGGTCTCTTAATGAAGGTTCCCGGAATCGGAGAGATACTTTCTCAGCGGATCATTGACTTTAGGCGATCTTCCGGAGGTTTTAGCAGCGTAGACGAGCTTAATAATATAAAAGGTATTAATAAAGCGCTCTTCAATAGGATTAAAGATTATTTAACTACGCAATAAATGAAAAATAGCCTTATTTTTCTTACGGTTTCGTTTTCTCTCGGTATGGTTTACGTATATTTCTTTAAGGTTGATTTTTGGGTCTGTTATATTATCTGCTTATTTTTAATAGCCTCTTGCTTATTTCTGATAAATAAGGGATTAATTTTCGACCTTCTGCTTGTTGCTTTAATATTTATCTTAGGGGCGCTTTGTCTTAAAAACGACTATATAATTTCCAGGTCCGGTATATCGCGGTATGCTTATTACAGAAATGATACTCCCTATGCTGTCAGGGGATTTATTAACAGCAGCATTTCACATAAGAATGGGTATGCCTCTTTTAGCTTTAAGGCGGAAGAATTACAGTTTGAAAGCAATAGCTATAAAACTTGCGGAGACATTCTTGTATATGTCAAAGCCCAAGAAGAATTGTCTTATGGCGAAGAGCTTATTTTATTTGGCAAGCTTAAGAAACCGTACCCTTTATCAAGAGGCAGGACTTTGGCCCTAATGCGCGTAAAAAACAGTTTTGCGGTTGTGCGGTTAAATAGAAACAAAGGAAATCTATTCAAGAAATTTGCATTTTATTTAAAGGATGAGGCAAGCGGGGTATTTAAGGATCATCTCTCTTGTTTGGCTGCCAGCGTTAATAGCGCAATGATCTTAGGGGAGAGGAGGGTTATCCCGATCGCAGTCTATGATTCTATGTTTAAATCAGGTACAGTGCATATAATGGTGGTAAGCGGATTCCATGTCGGCCTGGTTGCTTTTATTTCGGGGTTAACCTTAAGAATATTGCGTATCCGGCGCAAATTAAGGTGTTCCGGGGTAATATTTTTTTTAGTCCTGTATTGTTTTATTACGGGCGCCTCAATACCTGTTGTGCGGGCAACGGTTATGGCTATATTTTTGACTTTAGGATATTTTTTCCGCAGAGAGCAGGACATCTCAAGTGCTATTTTTTTATCCGCGCTTTTTATATTAGTTAGTAATCCTAGGGATATATTTTCCATAAGTTTTCAGCTTTCCTTTTCCAGCGTTATTGCAATAGTATATTTATACCCGTGTTTTAAGCGGTTGTTCAAAACAGAGAAGATAGGAGTAAATTTTTTAAGGATATTTGTTGAGAGTTTATTTGTTTCTCTCTCTGCCTGGATCGGGACTTGCGGTTTTATAGCGTATTATTTCAAGATCTTTTCGCCAGTTACCGTTTTGGCAAACATTTTTATTATCCCCGCGGCATCCTTAATCATTATTTCAGGGTTGTGCATGGTTTTGTTAAGCAAGGCCCTGCCTTTTAC
>CAZAPC010000073.1:0-5622 GCA_964486875.1 uncultured Planctomycetales bacterium | reverse complement strand
ATAATCAGGAAAGATTTAAAGACCTTTCTTCTCTTGTTTGTCCTCCTTACGATGTGATCTCTCCTAAGCAGCAGGATTATTATTATAACATTAGTCCATATAATTTTATCCGTATACTCTTAAGAAAAGAGATGCCGGGAGAGAATAAGTATGTTTCTTCAGGTAAGGCCTTTAGGGAGTGGTTGAAAGAGGGTGTTTTGGTCCAGGCGCAAGGCCCGGCCGTATATTTTTATAGCCAGCAATATATCATTAGAGGCGAAAAGAAGCTTCGCCTTGGTTTTATTGCGTTATTAAAACTTCAAGATAAAGGTTCGTCTATCCTCGGGCACGAGAATACGCGTTCGCAGGCGAAACAGGACCGGACGAATATCTTAAGAAAGACTAAAGCAAATTTAAGCCCGATTTTTGTAGTATTTAAAGATAGGAAGCGGGTTATACAGAGGGTTTTTGAACAACATATTGCAGGTAGGTCTCCTTTGGTAGACGTCACCGATACGGAAAAGACACGTCATCAGCTTTGGAATGTAGATGAACCGGGTATTCTGGAATTTATTCAGAGCGGGATGAAAAAGGAAGACGTATTTATTGCTGATGGCCACCACCGCTATGAAGTTTCATGCGCTTATCGGGATGAGATGCGTAAAAAGCTAGGAGATAAGTTTTCTGAAGACCTAAGCTTTAACTATACTTTAAGCTATTTTACCAGTTTCGACCAGCGCGGATTATCTATAATGCCAATACACCGGTTGCTGAGGTTGGATACAGAGACAGATTTAGCGCCTTTTCTTAAGTGCTTAAAGGAATATTTTGACGTAGAGAGGGTGAAAGAAAAATCGCGTTTTTTCTTTTTACTGGAAAAGGGCGGTTCCTGTGAACATGTTATAGGGATGTATAAGAATAAAAGTTATTTTCTTTTGCGTTTGAAGAATATCAGGATCCTGGATAAGGAGATGGGGGATAAGCCTAAAGAGTACAGGTCCCTGGATACCGCCATATTGAACCAGCTTATTTTTAAGGGAATACTGAATCTTACCCCTGAAGACAAGGATATAATCAAATATAGCGCTAACCCGGAAGAATGCATAGAAGAAGCTAATGCTGACTCTAAGGCAGTAGCCTTTTTCTTAAATCCCGTTAAAATTGAGAATATTATGGCCGTTGCGCTGAAAGGGGATAAGATGCCGCCTAAGTCAACTTATTTTTATCCTAAAGTGCTTTCAGGGCTGGTGGTTCATAAACACGACAGCATATAAAATATGGTTCTTTTCGGAAAACCTAAATATACAATTGTAAGGATAAAAAAGAAAGAGATCCCTGATGGTCTTTGGACTAAGTGCGAAGCATGTTCTGAAACTATTTATAATAAGACTATCGAAGAAAATTTCAAAGTTTGTCCTAAATGCGGGCATCATTTCTCCCTAGGCGCATACGAGAGAATTAATCTGTTAATTGATAATGGCACATTCGAGGAATTCGATAGGGACATGCTTTCTGCCGACCCTTTGGTTTTTAAAGGCCCAAAAACTTACAAGGATAAACTGGCTGCCGATCAGGCGGCGACGGGATTAAAAGATGCGGTTATTTCAGGTACGGGCCTATTGAATAACAAGAAATTAGCCATCGCGGTTACTGACTCTCGTTTTATTATGGGGTCGATGGGTTCGGTTGTAGGAGAGAAGATAACCCGGGCTATCGAATTTGCAATTGATAAAAAGCTGCCTTTGATTATTGTCTCAGGCTCTGGAGGAGGCGCAAGAATGTACGAGGGCATGTTGAGTCTTATGCAGATGGCTAAGACTTGCGCTGCCTTAAGTTACCTTAAAAAGGCAAAACTGCCGTATATATCTGTTCTTACTAATCCTACTATGGGAGGGGTTATGGCTTCTTTTGCCGGAATCGGCGATATAATTATTGCCGAACCAAAAGCCTTAATCGGGTTTGCAGGCCCCAGGGTGATAGAGCAGACCATCAGACAGAAACTGCCGGCAGGTTTCCAGCGTTCCGAGTTTTTGCTTGAGCACGGGCTTATAGATATGATTGTAGCCAGGAAGAACATGAAAGATGAATTGAGTAAATTGCTTGATTATCTAAGTTGAGATATTAAGGTTTTACTTTAGTCAATAAGAAAACTAAATGAGATGGCTCAGGTAAGCTTAAGTAAGCTGTGCAAAATCTTCCCCGGTAATGTAAAGGCCGTTGATAATATTAATTTAGGGGTAGAGAATAAGGAGTTTATGATTCTGGTCGGCCCTTCCGGCTGCGGCAAGTCAACTACTTTAAGAATGATTGCCGGTTTAGAAGAGGTAAGCTCGGGCGATATTTATATAGGGGATAAGAAAGTTAACGATGTCCCGGCAAAAGATAGGGACATCGCAATGGTTTTTCAGAACTATGCCCTATATCCGCATATGACTGTTTTTGAGAATATGTCTTTTGGCTTAAGGTTGAGGCATATGCCTAAGAAGGAGATTCTGCTGCGCGTTAATGAAGCTGCGGATATTTTAGGGATTAAACATATTTTACACCGCAGGCCCCGGGAGTTATCAGGAGGAGAGAGGCAGCGCGTGGCGGTAGGCAGAGCAATAGTTAGAAAACCTCTTGTTTTTCTTTTTGACGAACCTTTAAGCAATCTGGATGCTAAGATGCGCGTACAGATGCGTACAGAGATACACAAATTACACCTAAGGCTCCAGACGACGATAATTTATGTGACGCATGACCAGACCGAAGCTATGACTATGGGGGACAGGATAGCCGTTATGAAAGACGGCATACTCCAGCAGGTTGCGGACCCTATTACTATATACGGCCGGCCTAAAAATAAATTTGTCGCAAGTTTTATCGGATCTCCTCCTATGAACTTTATGCGTGGGAAGATAATAAAGAAAGACGGCCGTTTCTATTTTTGCGAAGGCAAGGTTAATGTGAAGATAGTAGAGGACATGCGCTCCAGGCTTTCGCAATACGTGGATAGAGAAGTAATTTTTGGGATACGCTCAGAAGATATTTATGATAAACTTTTTGTTTCTGAGGCCCCGCCTGAGAATGTAGTTAAGGCCAATTGCGAAGTTTATGAGCCCATGGGCTCAGAGGTATACCTTTACTTAAATACCGGAAAGCATACTTTTATCGCCCGGGTGGGCGCCCACAACCGGCCTAAAGTAAATCAGGACATGGATCTTGTTTTCGATATGAGTAAGGTTCATTTCTTTGATAAGGATAGCGAAGAGACTATAGTGTGATCCTAAACCCGTCTTACCTGAAGGTCATCTCCTTTAGCGTTTTATCCCTTTTGATCTATTTTATTATACCCTTATGCCTTCCTAGGTTTTTGTCTATAAATCCGCTTGGGCCGCTGCTATTTTTTTATACCTGCAACAGCTTAATTATTATTTTCTTTTTCAGGAAAGGCCATTTAAAAGCTAACCGGATTGCATTACGAATTGAAGAATTTTCTGAGAAAATAAACCTTTTAAACGTAGAGCTTTCCAGGGCTAAAGATAACAGCCTTGCGCTTAAAGAGAAAAATTTTCGTTATAATAGTCTTGCCAGGATACTTGAGAAGATTAATTCGACCCTCGACTTAGACGCCGTAACCGAGGCCTTAACTAATGAGTCTTTTTCGCTCATAAACCAAGAAAGCGGGGTTTGTATTCTTTACCTCATAAACCACCAGAATCAGAGGCTTATGATTTTTAAAAGTAAAACAGGCAGGTCGGGCATGGTTATTAAGGCTAAGGAAGGAGATATTTTTGATCTTTGGGTCTTAAGGCATGGAAACCCTCTTCTTGTTGAGGATATCAGAAATGATTTTCGTTTTGACCCGGAAAAGCTCAACTCATTATACTCAAGGCCGGTATCTTCTTTAGTCAGCGCGCCATTTTTAATTGAAAATAAACAATTAGGTATTTTGCGGTTAGATAACGAAAAGGTTTATTTTTATACCCAGGATGACTTAAGATTTCTTGCAGCTATATCTGACCTGGGGGCTATTGCTATCGAAAACAGCGAGCTTTTCAAGAGGGCACAGGATTTAGCCATACACGATTCTTTAACCGGGCTTTACACCAAGAGTTATTTCCTTGAACGTTTTAAAGAAGAATGTAAAAGAAGTTCCCGGCAGGGCGGGTATCTTTCTCTTCTAATGCTGGATATTGATTTCTTTAAGAAATACAATGATCAATTCGGACATGCAGCCGGGGATATAGTTTTAATGAAATTAAGCAAGCTTATAACCGATTCACTTCATAAATTCAATCCGGTAATAAGCCGTTTCGGCGGAGAGGAGTTTTGTGTCGCTATGCTTGCTTTAAACAAAAAGGAAGCATTTAAAGCCGCAGATTCTTTGCGGATAATAATAGAGAGCGAGAAGATAATTTTACGCCGTACCGAAACCAGTATAACAGTCTCAATCGGGTTGGCTAATCTTCCGGAAGATACCCCTGATGATGAAGAGCTGATCCGTAAAGCTGATAAGGCGATGTATACGGCTAAACAGAGCGGGAGGAACCGGGTATGTTGTATATAGCCATACTTTTTTTCCTATCCGCTATTTCCTGTTTTTTTGTCAAGTCTCTACTGGCTCATGCGGCTGCCGGAAAGGAGGGTGAGTTTTTAAGCCTTCAGTCCGAACATAGCCTGTTTTTGCGTGAAGTCGAAAAGCTTAAAAATGAAAATATGGCGCTTGAAGGCATGGTTAATGAAACTAGGGCACTTTATGATATAACTAAAGATATATCGCGCCAGCTCGATGAAGATAAGGTTTTTGGTATTTTTAAAGAGCGCATAAATAATTATATCAAGATAAAAAAATGTGTTTTTTTATACACCAAAGATATCCCGGAGGATTATAAAGACTGCGTTATTTTGCCCTTAATTATAGATAAAGAGCCGAAAGGTTATCTTGTAGCAAGGGGAATTGCAGAAAAGGACGGCGAGCGTTTTCAGGTACTTGCCCAACAGCTTTTGATAATGCTTAGAAGGTCGTTTCTTTATAAGAAGATACAGGAGTTGGCGATTATGGATGGCCTGACTCAGGTATTCGGCCGCAGGCATTTCTTGGAGAGGCTTAATGAAGAAATCAAGCGTTCAGCGAAATTCAAATATTGTTTTTCTTTTCTTATGGTGGATATTGATAAGTTCAAAGGTTTTAATGACAAGTTTGGCCATCTAGTAGGTGATGCTATCTTAAGGGATGTATCCAGAACAATAAAGGATACCATAAGACAGATAGATTTTGTCGGTAGGTACGGAGGCGAAGAGTTATCGATAGTTTTGCCTGAAACAGATAAAGAGCAAGCCTTGCTTGCCGCAGAGCGTATCCGCCAGGCGGTAGAATCAAAAGATATAAAAGTTTATGATGAAAATTTAAGGGTAACTGTGAGCGTTGGCGTATCTACTTTTCCTGGCGATGCCGATAATGCCAATCCTCTTATTGAAAAAGCTGATCGCGCTCTTTATTCAGCTAAGGGCGCGGGAAGAAACAGGGTTTGCGCGTATCGTAGTTAAGAAATAATCTCGCCGCGGGAAGATTATTTCTTGTGCCAGGGCTTTTTTTATGGTAATCTAATGAAAATTTACATTTAATTTATAATTCAAAAATGAGCAAGAAATATATAATTG
>CAZAPC010000072.1:0-5782 GCA_964486875.1 uncultured Planctomycetales bacterium | reverse complement strand
ACGCGGTAAAGAGCAAAGAAGAACCGGAAAAAGAACCGCCCAAAGAAGAACCTAAACTGGAGGAGAAGAAAGAAGAGGTTAAGTTAGAGCATTAGATTGTGAGCTATTCCATTGCATTGACAGAATTGCCGATCTTTGATATAATTAAGCTATGCCAATTCAGACGTGTAAGATTTGCGGAAAGAAATTCTATTCAAAGCCTTTCCATATCAATAAGGGATGGGGCAAGTATTGTTCAATAGAATGCCGTACTAAATCACAGTTTAATGGGAAGTGGGTAGCGTGTCTTAATTGCGGCAAAAAGATTTACAGAACGCCGCGGGATTATAGAAAATCAAGAAGTAAAAGATTTTTTTGCTCACAGAGTTGTCACTGTTCCTGGGAAAACAGGAATATACGTTGTGGGGTTAATTCTCCGAATTGGATTGCCGGAGAGAATGCCTATAGAGATATAATGAAAAGGTCAGGCATAGCAAGAAAATGCAATAAATGCGGAATTGACGATAAAAGAGTTTTATCGGTGCACCATAAAGACGGCAATAGAAAAAATAATATCATAGCAAATTTAGAATGGCTTTGTTATAACTGCCATTATATTGCTCACTGGCATTAATTGGTGGGTATAGCTCAGCGGATAGAGCACCTGACTGTGGCTCAGGCGGTCGCGAGTTCGAATCTCGTTACCCACCCCAGTATCTCCTATCTCTATGTGGCACAATGAGTTAGGACACGTCTCCGACGGAGAAATCTGTCGGAGATTTTTTATGTAGCGGCGTCCCTAGGAGTTGGGGCGTTTTTCCCGTCGGAGAATTTTAATATATTTTATAACGAGTTTTCCGTCGGGAAAGATAGCGAAAATATAGAGAGTTCCTCTCTATAATAGGCCAAAACCTCTCGTATTTTATGGTCGCTATTTTATGCTATTTCCCTAGATATTTGCGGAATTTCGCGATCAAAATAGCGCATTAAATAGAGATAACCAGACCTCATCATCTCGAATAGCTGCTGTGATGGTAATCTGGCTTTTGAAACTTTTGCAGAGATTGATAAATTTGTTGTGTTTGATATTTTGCATGCTATACTATCTTCAACTATAGCTAGGCATAAATAAGTGGTCTGGAAATGCGAAAGCGTTTCCGGAGGTTTTTGGATGGTCGGGCCGCCATCTTGCGAGTTTTCGCAGGATTGCTTTTTTATTGAACATGAGAAAGGCACCCATTGTCTTTTTAATATCTTTAGCGATTATTTTGGGGTTCTCAGTCTTTTCTTTGCAAAAAGAGCTTCGGAAAGAAGAAAATAACGCCGCATTCTACGAAAAAAGAAGCGATGATCTACAAAGAGAATTAGTTCGTGTAAGCCGGGCCCGCGATGAGAAAGAACGGCTTTTGAATGAGATTGAGCAGAGCATCACCGACTTAGAAAATAAGGTGCAGTTGGAAACGCTGGAACGCTATATCCCCAAGAAGACTTGGGAGGAAATAAAGCCCGTTATTGACAGGCTAAAGGCGCTTCAAGAAACAAGTGAAAGTTTTAAGAAACAAGCGATGTCTGTCAGGACAAGAATATGACTAAAAAGAAAAAACTTATATTGGTGAGTTTGGCTGTGATGGTCGTAGGCGGATGTACTTTTATTGTCAAGGACGAAGATACAACAAAATATTACGGTATCGATAAACAGCGCGGCAGCGAGTATTTGAGCCAAATTCTTGATAAACAGCAACAAGTCTATGAGGCTGCAAAGAAGCCGCTTAGTACGGGAAAACCATAACTTTAAAAAAGGAGATAAGATGCGTTTAAGTGCGTTGTTGGTAGGTGTTTTGATTGTATTATTATCTGGTTGCGCTACTGGTCCAAGGAAACAAGGCACGCAGTCGCGCACTGAGGCGTATGAAAAAACACAAATATCTTATCAGAAAGATTCGTATTCTCAGGATCACGGATACGATGATGCGTGGAAGCCAGATAGTTATGACAAGCCGGTTAAAGAAGTTTTTTCTGGATCAACAGCACAGCTAAGTCCTAAACAAATACAGCGTGCACTTAAAAACGCAGGATATTACGATGGGCCTATCGACGGAAAAATCGGACCTAAGACGAAGGCCGCCATTATCAAGTTTCAGAAAGCAAACGGCCTTAAGGCAGACGGCATTGTGGGGAAGCGTACATCCGCGGAATTGAATAGGTACCTATCAAGATAAGGTTAGATGAGAATCAAGAGCGTTCTTATTTTTGTAGGATTATGTATTTTGTTAGCTGCAGGGGCATATTTTGGGCAACGGTATTACGCCGAATTACAAAAAGCCAGACATGAGCGTCTCATCCAGAGCATAAGAAGAGCCGCATGGCAGGATTTACAGCGAAGCATCATGAATGAGATAAGCCAGTTTAATGGCGAGGTCGGCATAGCAGTCATTGATTTGCAAACCGGTCGGGAGCTCGCCTATGAGAAGTCAAAGCCTTTTCCTTCGGCAAGCCTGGCTAAGATCCCTCTTATGGCGGCATGTTTTCTTGCGGTTGACCAGGGCAGGATTAAACTTGACCGTAATATTGCGCTTAAATCTTCTGATAAGCTTACCGGTTCAGGCGTATTGAAGGATATGCCTGCGGGAACTGCTTTTAGCGTTGAGCGGCTTATCGGCCTTATGATTTATGACAGCGATAATACCGCCACCAATATGGTTACTAACCTGCTGGGGATTGAATATTTGAACAAAGCTTTTAAATCATTCGGTTTGAAGAATACCGAACTTTCGCGCAAGATTGCCGATTATCGGTTGCGGGATAACGGTATAGAGAATTACACGAGCGCGGAAGATATGGCTTTGTTATTAGAGAAGATATATCGAAAAACGCTTGGGAACAGGCGCGTTTCGAATCAATGCATAAGCATGCTTAAATTAACCCGAATGAATGACCGCATTCCTAAATATTTGCCGGTTGAGTTGACAATCGCCCATAAGACCGGGCTTGAGAATAGTGTTTGCCATGATGCCGGCATTGTTTTTACCCGCAACGGAGATTATATTATCGTGGTATTGACAAAACATGCTAATTCAAACAGCAATCCGTCTAAGGAGTTTATTGCAAAGGTATCACTGCATACCTATAGGTATTTCGAACAGTTACAATATTAGGAGGGTTACGAATGAAGGCTAAATTTTCGGTTATCATATTTTTGGTCTTAATTACCTTGCCGGGGTGCGCGTTTATTCAAAAAGCGCAGAGAGCGGACGATTTAGAAATAGAGAATGCTAACCTAAGAAGCCTGATTGCACAACTACAGAAAGAAAAAACGAAAGAGGTAAAACAGGTATACGAACAGAAAGAGAGAGAGCTTTCCGAGCTTGAGCGCGCTAAGAAGGAGCTTGAGGAATCGCTTAAGAAAGAAATCGGGGAATACAAGGCAAAATTACAGATGACCGAGCGGGGGCTTGTTATAACCTTTGTTTCTGAAGTTTTCTTTGATTCCGGGAAAGACATAATAAAAAGCGATGGCAGGCTTTCTCTTGATAAAGTCGCAGAGGTCTTAAACAGGGATGTGCCAAATTCGCAGGTGGCAGTCGAAGGTCACACGGACAATGTTCCAATAAAATATTCCGGTTGGAAGTCAAACTGGGAGCTTTCTTCCGCGCGCGCGTTGGCAGTTGTTCATTATCTTATTAATGAACGCAGGGTTAAGCCGCAAAGGCTATCTGCCAACGGATACGGAGAGTATCATCCTGTAGCGTCAAATGATACTCCGCAGAACAAGCAAAAGAACAGGAGGGTGGAAATCGTAATTTTGCCTTCTAAATTAAGCAAGGTAAAGGGAAACTAAGGAGGTGCATATGGAAACCTCGACATTGCTTGCAAGGTTCATCGGGCCCTACATTGTCGTTATCGGATCAGCCCTGTTATTTAACTCTGACGTTTACCATAAGGTTTTAGAAGACTTCTTTAAGAATGCCGCTTTGGTCTACATTACCGGATTGTTTACTTTTGTCGCGGGTTTGGCCATTGTCCTCTTCCATAATGTTTGGGTCCTTGATTGGCGTCTGATAATTACGTTATTCGGCTGGAATGCGCTTATTAAAGGAGTCTGGCTTGTTGTTTTTCCGGGCAGCGCGATTAAAGTCGCGGATAAATTCTCCAAAAATGTAAAATGGGTAAAGATCCCCTGGGGAATAATGCTTGTGCTTGGGATCTTTCTGCTGATCAAAGGTTTCTAGAGAAATCCATCCAATTTAGTTCGAATCTCTTAAGGGGACAGCGAGAGGTTGGTTAGTTTTAATTGATAAATTTAACTTCCAAAACATTTGAGAGTTGCAAAGTTAAATTTAAGGAGGATTAATTAAGCAGAATTAAGTCCGGTTTAGTCTGGTTAAGATTAGAGCAATAAATACGAACAGGATTAAGCATTTGGTTCGAGTCCCGTCAGGTACCCCAGTAATATCCCTCTCCACGTGAGAGGTTCAGAGATAATAGCGCTGATTCTTAATAAGGATCAGTGCTATTTTTATGTCCTAGGGGTTTAAAGACTTGGGGCATTATTCCTGTCGATACCAACCGCAACATTCACGTCTGCCATTCTGTCGCAAGGAGCATCGGAAAATCTGCCGAAATAATCTCCGAACAAGGCTAAAATATCTCGTATTTAATGGCGACTATTTAATGCCGATATTGCTGATATTTCGCGCGAATTAGAGCTCTTTCGAAGGCATTAAATAGGAATTTTAGCGGAATTAGCGAGGGGACTTATCTCTCTTTGGTAGGATTATTGATCAGGCGTTGCCAGGTTTCTTTCTGTTTTGACCAGTCTAATTCTTTGGCAATCTCGTTCACCTTATACTCAGGTATCTTGAAAATTTTTCCGTCTCTGGAAAACAGTATCTGCTCCTGAATATCCGGCGCCAATAACAGCATTCCCATTATTTGGCATATTCTAACGTGACTCAAGTTGAGCCAACCAGCCACTTCTTTTAGATCCTTCGCCTTGCCCTTAGCTATAAGACCATCTATCTGATGGGCGAGGATTAAATTCTGAAGCAGCTGAGGCTCTGACTGTATTAAACGATCCTTGGGCGATATGCGCTGATATTTCAGCTCTGCCTTGGTTACGTTAAATTTATGCGATTTCTGGGTCTTATTAAAAATAAGCTCTAGGATCGCTGAATCGCCGTCATATTTTATTTCCTTGAGGATATCCTTAAGGACAGCTATTTTCTGGCTTAGGGTGTAACTTTCCCATGTTTCCGTATTAATCCTTTGATCGTCAGACACTTTTCTGAGGCATTCTATCACTTTTGATTCCATTAGGCCTGCGTTTACGAGCCGCGTTGGGCACTCATGATAGCCTCGTTTCTGCGCGTTCAGGCAGACATAATGAAAATATCGTACGCTGCCGTATTTGACGTTATGAGTAAGGTACATCGATGAATTACAGGCCCGGCAACGCAGTAAACCACCCAAAAGGCTTATTTGCTTTGTTCGGGGTCCTTGAAGCTTGGGTTTATCTGGATTGGTATGCAGGGCATCTTGGATATTCTGAAAGGTTTCAGCGTCGAGGATAGGCTCATGCTCTCCGGGGTAAAGGGTATTTTGGTATTTGACTTTACCCGCGTAATAGGCATTCTTGAGTATTTTATCGATAGAAGTATTACAGAATTTGACGCCACCACGCTGTTTACCTTCGGCTAATTTGCGGATTTTAGTCCTGTAACCCTTTGCGTTTACAATTTTAGTGACGCCTAAAGTAGACTTTTCTTTTAAATATAGCTCAAAGATCTCACGAACGATCTTTGCT
>CAZAPC010000071.1:0-5818 GCA_964486875.1 uncultured Planctomycetales bacterium | reverse complement strand
ATTTATAGAGATACCTATAATGTTAATTTAGGTGATACTGCAACTCCTACCCCGCTTGGGGAATTCAATATTACAAGAAGGCATTCTCGTCCATCTTGGTGGGGTAAGGGTAAAACCGCCGGTATTGAATATGGCCAGCCTGGATATCCTTATGGATCCGTTGCAGTAGTCTTTGAGACCAATCTTGGGTTAGCGGAAGGCAGGACCGGTATAGGGTTGCATACAACTAGAATAGTTAACCAGGATAGCTTGTCTGTAGACGGGCAGTATCGCACTGATGGATGTATCCATCTTTTAGATGGAGTTGCCGAGATGTTTAAGGCGGTTATTCCTGTAGGGTTAACTGAAGGCAGGGTAGTAGAAGAGGCTCCGGCATATCCTTCTGTCAGGCCGGTTAGCCGTGAATCAGGCTTTGCAAGTCCGGAACTTCTCGGTCTTGTAGCTGCTTCTGTTGCCGCAGTGCTTATTTATCCTTTCTTAGGTTTGACAGGAGCTGTTATGCCTATTGCGCTCTTCGTTTTATTCTTAATGATTTCCAAAGCTCTTAAAGCCAGAAAGGAATATATTTATATATCAACTAAACCGCATTTCTCAAATAGCAAGGGAATTATTACAAAAGGATTATTCCTGTCGGTTGTATTGTCTTCGCTTTTATTATCTTCAAACGTTTTTGGGCAGATATATAGGAAAGATCGTGTTGGAAGGGTTACAGCTGCTATAGTAGATTCCCAGAGTAATATTATTCCGGAACAAAGTAAGTTATTAAGTTACCATTTCAGGGGTTTATCTCATTCAGATTTAGTTATATATGCTATGAACCAGTATGGGGTTCCCGATAATTTATTAGTTTATAAGGTGGATGGAGCAAATGGAAAATTAGACAAAATAAAATATCTCCGCGCTCTAGCCGCATTATTAGAGTATCTTAAAAGCTATCCTAGAGACAAATTAGTCATAAATATTAGTTTAGGGGGGCAGCAGTATGATCCTCTAGAGGAGATGTTAATAAACGAAATTATAAATAAAGGCGGTATTATTGTTGCGGCAGTGGGCAATGAAGGGATTAGTAATATTGCATATCCGGCGGCTTATAAAGGCGTTCTTGCTGTTGGGGCGGTTGAAAGGGATAAGCGTGCCAATTATTCTAATTACGGGGAGAGGGTAGATATATTTGCGAAAGGTACTTATAATCATTATGAGGAGGTGCGTAGGCGCACGCAGACAGGCATAGATGTCCACAGCAGGAATATTACAGTAAAAGGAACATCATTTGCTGCTCCGAGAGTAACGGGAACCATTGTTAGTATGCTCAAATTTTCTTTAAATCGTTATGATCGAGGGGCAAGCCCTGTAATTAACAATAAAGAGGCAGTGTCTATTTTGAAGAATACAGGTATTTCTTCATACGATGAAAAGGAAGAAAGGTTTAGCGATAAACTGCTCTCAAGGCCTTCGGCCATCGCAAAAATAGAGCCGCTATATTGGATAGTAGAGTTGCCCGGGAGAATTATCGCTTTTTGTATGGGGTTAATCGGTCTTTCTCTAACATTTTTAATGATGCATAACACAATGCATAAAAGGGTTCGTTTTGGTACATTCTGTGGGTCATTCTTTGGCGCAGCTTTATCTTTAGGAAGCATTGTTGTAATTCGCCTTTCTAATAATTATGTCCCGGCATTATTTATTGAATTATTAACGCATAACATCTGGGGTATTATAGGCGGGGTAAGCATTGCTGCATTATTTGGGGCAATTTTAGGGTTTTTAGCTACTTATCGGTATACCATGATTAGAATCTTCCATTATAAAATAAGCAAAAATCCCTTTGAATTGAGGAAAGAAATGGATATGGGGCAGTATGATCCACACTCTACCATGGTGATTCTTGAAGCCTTAGTTTCACTAGGCAAGCCAGCCGCGCCGTATTTGGCAGGGTGGCTAATTAATAGTAGATTTTACTGGTACGATATTAATTTTAACAAGAAGAGCATGGCTATGTTATCGGCATTTAACAAGAGATACCAATATATTTTAAGCCAAGTTCTACAAGAAATAGTTTTAAGAACAACCGACAGGAGAGATTACGAATATTATAATATGGTCTCAAAGGTGATGAAGCTATTATCCGAGATTTCTGATAAAGAAGACAAAGGCGCAGTTCGATTCTTTGATTTACTTCAGGGCGATAGTTCTTTAAAGAATGAGATAAGGGAAGAGGCAGCAAGACTAAAAGAAAAATCTTTCAAAGCCAATGCTTTCGGCGCGCTTATTACAGGAGCAATGGCATTTAGCGTTGCAGCAATGGGGATAGGGGTAATGTTGTTATGGCCGAATATGGCTGTAGCGGTTACCGCGGCATTGGTTGTTATTCCTGCTGTTTATATAGGTGTTATGTTTGCCTCTATCGGCTTAAGAATAGCTTATGCTTTGGCTAAACACGGCGGAATTAGAGGGTCACCAGTGTTCACTAGCCCGATAGCTTCCGTAAGAGGGAAACAGTATGAGCAACACCCTGTTTTTAAGAGTATAAATGTAAAAGTAGCAGATAGTATTGGTTTACATGAATCGGTCCACCTTAAAGGTAAGGGTGAAATTTCTGCCTATTTAAGGCAGACATTAGGATTATTGTTATTGCTACTGAAGCCTTTGAAAAAAAGAAATGGTGATTTAGGAGTTTTGATTGAAGGATTAAAGGAGAACGTAAGAAGAGCAGTTGAATCTCAAGGTATCCCCTGGGAAGAAGCAAAATGGGAAGATCAGGCAGAAACAATTCTTAAGCTTTATGAAGCCTCATTAGGCGCTAAGCAGGTCTTCGGGGTTAAAGAATTTGCTGCGGGAAAGAGTACTGTTATATTTCCTATATTAGCGTATTTAATAAATAAACAAAGAGGCACAGGGGTCTTCGCAGTCGTTTCGCATGACTATTTTTCCTACAAGCATGCTAAATCCGCAGCCGCATTGCTTAGCCAGCATGGTTTAAGGGTCGGTTTTAAGGCAGGGAATGAGAGCTTTGTGTATGAAAACGGAGACTTCAGAAAATTAACTGATCCCCAGGAAATATATAATGCCGCAGATATTATATATGCGGTAATATCAGAGTTTAATTTTGATTACCAGCGTGAGTTGAGGTCCTACAATATGTATATGGCGCAGTCATCTAAGAAGTGGCTTGTGCTTGCGGATGAAGCGCATAAAACAGTGGTAGAAGAAGCTTTTTCTCCGCACATTATTTCTGAAGCAGAAGAGGATTCATTAAAAGGTGCGCTAAGAGAGGCATTCCAGATTGCTCAGGCCATGAAGGAAGATAAAAAACTTTACCGGACAGTAGATAGAACAGTTATTCTTGAGCCAAAAGGCGAAGCATACGTGAAACAGAATATGGGTTCTATCGTAAAGGATGAATGGCTCTGCGGTTTTCTTGTGGAGCAGGCATTGAGGTCAATACTTTTCTTTGAAAAGAACGTGCATTACCAAATTAAGAATGGACAGATCGAAATTTTCGGTTCATCACAGGAACCGTTGCCAGGAAGAAGATGGCAGGATTATTTAAGTGCTTTTATTGAAATCAAGGAATTTGGTGTATTTAAGGCTGAAGGGAAAGTCTATTCTTTAATGTATCTTACTAACTATTTTAACAATAGCCATATAATCGGGCTCATTGCTTTAACCGGAAGCCTCGAAGATGAATTAGTTAAGGAGATTTATCCTCGTGCTAAGATTATACATTTTACTAATAGAGTAGATATAGGTAAGCCTGAACCAGAGGTGTTAGAGAGCTACGATACTAAGGCAGAGTCGTTAAGCAGGGCAGCCCTTATTATTAGCGAGGAAGCACAAAATAATGCGGTATTGGTTAAGGTTGGTTCAATCAAAGAAGCCGATGTATTGGCAGGCCTTCTTAAGGGTAAAGATATATCGATTATTGATGCACGTAATGCTTATAGTTTCCAAGAAATAGATGGTATTCTCCGGCAGGCAGGAAAGATCGGTAGGATTTTGATTGTTACTTCGGTAGGTAGCACAGGTATAGATATTGTTTTACTAGAAGGATCCAGGGGAGAAAAAAGGATGTATGTTTTGGATACCGACCTAAGTGCATCTTCGCTTGATACTGCGCAGTTTAAAGGGAGAAGTCCTCGGCGTAGAGGAGAAGAAGCGATATGGAAACAGGTATATTCACTTGAGGACTCTATATTTACTGAGCATGAATCACTTACTAAAGAGGCAAAGGCTGCGTTAAGAAGTAAAATAGCCAATTTTGAGAGGGTAATAAAGGTTATTCAAAGAAAGGTCCTTGAGCAGAAACTTGCCAGCGCACGGCAACAGCGTAGGATTTGGGAGGCAACAGCTAAATTTTGGGAGGAGGCTTTATTAAATATACGTAAACATATTATGTTTGGTGGAGCTGAAGTATTATTCCGCGAGAATGCAGGCAAGGTTCATGAGAGATTAAGCGTTGATGAGTACAGGGCGTATAGAAATGAAGCTTTATCTGCAATTGATCGTGAGATTGGCAAATTCTTTGATTATGTCAATCAATATAAACAGAGGTTAGATTATATCCAAAAGCATTATTCCGCCTGGCAGAGGCTGTGCCGTATTTCTTATGTAGCCTTTTTACTTACGGGGTTGAATAAGGCATATTATTCTGCCTTATTAGATATATCCCGCGCTCTCTCTCCTGTAGCGCAAGGAATAGCGCAGAGCACAGGAGTTGAGGTCCCGGTTGCCAAAAATTCAAGTGCCGGATTAATTAAAAGAATTGCCGCAATAATGTTAACTATTTCTGGGTTAGGCGCGTTGGGTGCTATGGGTATTATGAAGATCCCCTTTGCTTTATTAACTAAATTTGGCATTAGTATTCCATTTTTACCCGCGCCTTTATTAGTAGCATTGGCTGTAGCCGTATTGTTTATTCAGTCGTACCTAATTGTGCCGGCGTTAGCTAAAGATTCTTCTTCCGATGATTTGGCTTGTTTGACTAAAGGGGTGCAGGATAGTGGTTGGGTACGAGTGTTGACAAAGTTCTTCATTAATACCTTGCTACCTATACTTATTTCGTTATCGGGTATTGGCTATTTGATGTTTGTTTTTGCCAGTACGGTTGTTCCTCCGGAATCACTTCATATTCTTCTTAGAGGTATATTGACTAAGCAGTTTCTTTCCGCTTCCTTATATCTGGCAGTATGCGCTACTGTTGTTATGCTAGTTACTAATTTCAAGAATATCGTGCATACTAATGTTTTGAGTCAAGATAACCAGAGTAATTACCGTTTCGTGAGGGTATTTAAGTTTGTTGCTGTGGGGATAGTTGCGCACATCGCGGCTTACATTGTATTTTCTATGCTTGTTCCTTCTGGAGCTGCCGGTACCTTCGGCCTGCCGGTTGCCATAGCTGCCGCTTATCTTATTACCGGTATATATTGGTATTTGGTAAATTTAAAGGACACGGCAGATAGAAATCTTTCCAGAATAGGATTTCTAGTTTCAGAGGTTGCATTTATTGGGTTATATAAACTTCTTATCTGTGCCGGAGCGTTAAAGCTTCTGCCAGTATCATTGCTTAGTTCGTTCGCCTTTACCATAACCGGGTTATTAATGATCGCCGGTTTTACTCTATTGAGTAGAAAGTTAGCTGCTTTAGAGGGGTCATCCAGGTTAAAGGTTATCGCTGAAACATTGCCTATCAATATGATAGGTGCAGTATTCTCAGTTTTAGGAGCTTACGGTTTTATTAAGGCAATTGTTGGTGGAACCCTAGGGGCTATGGCATTACCGGCATTATCCGTAGCGCTAGTATTCATTGTTACTATAGGAG
>CAZAPC010000070.1:0-6106 GCA_964486875.1 uncultured Planctomycetales bacterium | reverse complement strand
GTTTTAACAACCATCCCTCCGGATACTTTATTCGCTTTATCTTTCTTCGGTGTTGAAAATCCTCCTGCCATTTTATTCTCCTCCTTAATATTAGGGACGGTTCTTAACTCTGATATAAACTGTCCCTCTGCCAGGGACACTTTATAGCTAGCTTAAGAACCGTCCCTATTTATTAATTTTAGCACATTATGCTCAATCGAGCAATACTTCTTCGTTCTTGATCGGAGTAGAAACATTAATTCCTCTACCCGAAAGGATATCGGCTAAAATCCTAGTCTGATCCTCTTCGCCATGCACCAAGAAAACCCTTCTTAGTGGAAGGCATGCTGAAACAAAATCCAGCAGCTCTCTCTGGTCGGCATGCCCTGACATGGCGTTAATCGTTACCACTTCGGCATTAAGCTCATATTCTATACCGAATATGCGTACTATTTTCTCTTTATCTACTATCTTCCTGCCCAAGGTATCCCGAGCCATATACCCTACCACAACAATCATATTACGGCTATCCTCAATATTATTCTGAAGATGGTGGAGAACCCTCCCGGATTCGCACATACCGCTGCCTGCAATAATAATCATCGGCCGCTTATCGGCATTAAGCGCCTTCGATTCCTTCTGCTCTTTTATAAATCTTAAATTCAATAATCCAAATGGACTATCGCCCTTAGCAATATCATCACCGGTCTTCTTATCAAGATAATCGGCATGATACTCGAACATCTCTGTAATATCCGTAGCCAGAGGACTATCCACGTATATAGGGACAAACGGAATAAGTTTTTCTTTTAATAATTCGTTTAAGAAATAAACCACTTCCTGCGCACGCTCAAGGGTAAATGAAGGGATAATCACCTTCCCTCCCCTGCGTAAAGTACGGGATATGGCTTCCCTTAATTTAGACTGAGCCTCTTCAATAGGGGCATGAAGCCTGCCGCCATAAGTACTCTCCATAATAAGATAGTCCAGATTCTTCGGAATGACCGGGTCATTAAGCAACGGCAGATTCTTCCTGCCTAAATCTACAGCATAACCTAAACGGATATTCTTTCCGTTATCCCTTATATCCAAAACAGTTATCGCTGAACCTAAAATATGCCCTGCATCTAAAAGTGCTACATAAACATCTCTAGCGACGCAAAACTTCTGCCCGTAAGAGATCGGCCGGAAAATCTTAGTTGCCCTAGCAGCCTCCTTCTTCGTATAAAGCGGCTCTCTCTTAGATAAACCTATTCTTTTATTTATTTTATTTAAATATTTGATATCCTCTTCCTGGATTTTGCCTGAATCCTCCAGCATTAACCCGGCTAAATCCTTTGTCGCGGAAGTAGTATAAATCTTGCAGCGCAACCCTTTTTTGATTAAATTAGGTATATTACCGCAGTGGTCTATATGCGCATGGGATAATACCATGGCATTTATGGCGCGTGGGTTATAATCAAAGGTAGTATTCACCTTATAAAATTCGTCGCGGCGCCCCTGGAACAAGCCAGCATCAAACAGAACCTCGGTCTTACCCGCAGTTATCAGATGGCTTGACCCTGTCACCGTCATTACCCCTCCGAGAAACTTTAATTTCACCGCCATAATAGCTAGCCCCTCTTCTCTCTTTTTACCATTTTAATAACTACCATAACTACTAATATAACATAGAGAAAACTGAACAAAAATAGCGTTCTATTGCCCAGGAAATACTCCATTAATGCGAAAGGATTATTTATTATGCTCTTTCCCACTGCGTAAATAATATATTGAATCCAGAACATTTTTAAAGGAGTACCGAAAAAAACAGCTACAAAATATTTTCTAAAGCGTATTCCTGTAAGACCTGCAGCTAAATCCATAAACCTGTAGGGTACAAGAGGGGCCGCGCGAAATACAAGCAACCAGAATAAATTTAAACCACTAAGCTTTCTATCAAGAGTGCGGTATTTATCCGATAGCCTCTTTTCTACGTACCCTCTCCCTAAGAAACGGGACAAATGAAATAGAATAACTGCGTTTGTCAATTCAGCAATGCAGATAAGCGAAGCGCTCAAGAACGGCCCGAATAATAACGCCCCGATAAACCAGAATATATCTTTAGAAAAAAATATAAAAAAAGTTACGGTTATATATAAAACTACGTAAAGCAGCGCGCTTACAAAGATAGGTAACTGGGCAAGAGAGTCCTGGAGGAGAGTAGTATCTACTTTCATGTAGCGGCTTAGATACCAGAACAAAGATAAAACCAAGATAAAGATCAGAAACTTCAGTTCAGTCCTGTATTTTGGTATAACCATTATGTTACGAAAAGGTTGCGTGAAGAAAATTTACCGTCTGTGGTAAGATTAACGCCCAGCCTTTTTAAGCCAACTTCGTCTCCGGGAGTAGGGATATGCGTCATATGCACCTCGCAACCCCTTAAAAGCATAAGTTTCTGCATTGCTAATTCCGCAGTATGATTAGTAGTAGCGCTTATAGACAATGCTATAAGCACCTCTTCTAAATCGAGGCTCTCGGAATCAGAATCCAGTATCCCTTCTTTTAATTTGGCAATCTGGCTGATTATATGAGGCGAAAGCAAGAGTATCTCATCGGGTATGTTAGCCAATACCTTTACCGCATTCAATATTAGGCTCGAGGCCGCATGCATAAGCTTGGAATTCTTTCCTGTAATAATCCTTCCGTCATTCAACTCAACTGCGGCGCCGCAGAATATCCCCTCATTACCTTTACCTTTTGATTCAGCATCTTCGGCATTCTTTCGGGCAACTTCCACAACCGCCCTGTCCGTTACCTTAACCCCCAGCTCTTCCATTAACAAAGACGTCCTGTCAACTGTCTCTTTTCTTTCTATCCCCATGACATATCCGGTATTATATCTAAAATACCTGCGGATTAACTCCTGCTTGGCCGCATCCTGGATTATCTTATCGTCAACAATACCAAACCCTGCGCGGTTAACCCCCATATCCGTAGGAGAATTATAGGTTGGCAAGCTTATATTCCTGTCAAAGATACGGGTTAAGATTAGCTTAAGGATCGGGAAACTTTCTACATCCCGGTTATAGTTTATTGCGGTTTTATTGTATTTATTCAGATGAAAAGGGTCGACAAGGTTAAAATCCTGGATATCTGCGGTTGCCGCCTCATAGGCTACGTTAACCGGATGCTTTAGTGGAAGGTTCCATATAGGAAATGTCTCAAACTTTGCATACCCTGCATTTACCCCGCGCTTATGTTCATGATATAACTGGGATAAACAGACAGAAAGTTTTCCGCTATTCGGGCCCGGGGCAGTAACAACGCAGATAGAATTTCTTGTCTCTATAAAATCGTTCTTCCCGAAACCCTTATCGCTTACTATTGAATCCACATCCGCAGGATAACCGTCAATGGGATAATGCAGGTATACCTTAACCTGCCTGCGCTCAAGCTTATTCTTAAAGATTACTGCGGAAGATTGATTGTTAAAACGGGTAATCACAACCGCCAGTATATCCAACCCCCATCTTCTTAAATCATCTATTAACTTTAAAGTAGCCGCATCATAGGTAATGCCAAAGTCTCCGCGAACCCTCCCGTTTTCTATATCCCCGGCGTAAATAGCAAGAACGATATCTATTTTATCCTTAAGCGACTGCAAAAGCCTTATCTTGACATTAGGATCATACCCCGGCAGAACGCGCGCTGCGTGGTAATCGAAACAAAGCTTACCCCCGAACTCCAGGTAGAGTTTATTGTCAAATTTTCTTACGCGGTCAACTATTGCCTGAGTCTGCTCTTTAAGGTACTTCTCGTTATCAAAACCTGTCTTTATCATAAGTTCCTTCTGGCTAAAACCAGCTATATTATATTACCACTATAGGGCTTTGTAAATATATCAAATCAAACCCAGGAAATCCTTGCCTTCGGTCCAGGGGTTAAGGTAGCGCGCTATCTTAACCCCTTTTTTATTATCTTGAAGATTAATAATTCTTCCTTCATTTTCCGGATATATTACTTTTACCTGCGGCGAGAATATATCTTCCTGGCTAACCTCTGAAACTATTGCTATCCTTTTATCATTCAAAGCTACAATTGACCCTATAGGCCAAACTCCTATTATACTGAAAAACTTATCGAGCAAATAAGGATTATAGGTAGTGCCTCTGCCGCGCATCATAATCTTATAGATTACCTCCGGGGGGTAATCTGACTTATAGCTCCTTCTTTCTGAGAGGGCGTCGTAAATATCACAAATAGATACTATCTGGGAAACAATATGCGGCCTTCTGGGAAAAGAAAGTTTTGGGTATCCGCTTAAATCATATTTTAAGTGATGCTCGAAACTAACTACCACCGGCATAATCCCAATCGTATCAACATAGCCTAAGATTAGCGCCGCCCCCAATGAAGTATGGCTTTCCATCTGAGAAAACTCTAGATCGTTTAACTGCCCGGGCTTACGAATTATGCTTCTTGATATATAAAGCTTGCCTATATCATGGAAAAGCGCAGAAAGGCCTATTTCAGATATAACTTCTTTTGTAAAACCGATTTTTGAGGCAAAATACATACTTAAAATAGAAGTATTAATAAGGTGGGTAAAGGTCCCCAAGTCATACCTTTTAAGCGTATTAAGCTTAAGCAGCTGTTGGTATTGCACACCTAAATTGTTGGCGATATTATTAATTGAGTCTCTCAAGGCCAGGCCGTCAACGGCCCCGCGGTTTAGTATGCTAAGAAGGGGAGAAGAAATATCTTCAAGTGATTTTCTTTCGGAGGATTGAGCTTTAAGGCTTTCGTTTATCCTACCTACGCTTATATTGCGTACCCCTATAGAAATAAGCTGCTCTTTTGTTTTGTTTTCATTCTCCTCTTTAGCACCGGATAGCAAAGAGATAAATTTCTCCAATTCAAAAAGTTCAAGGCCCCTACTAAAGGTGATCTTCTCGATCCCCCTCTCTTTTATATAATCCACTGTGGCCTTAGATAAACTGCTTAAATCAGAAAGGATCTCCTTATCAAAAGCAATCTCTTCTTGGATTATGCCGATAGTAAAATCCGGCCTTTCAATTAAGACATCAGTTATGCTCTTGAGCGTTTTCTCCATGGCCTTCTTTAAAATCGGATGCCCCATACCATAAAGCCTTGCAGTCTGCAAAGCAGCCAGGAAATCTTTAAAAGACAATTCTATTTTTTCTTTCATTTTAAACTCTCTAGGATATCCTGAGCCTTTCTCCTTAGCGGCGCGTACCAAAATAGGCGCATTTTCGTAAAACGAATTAACATATCCGCGCTTTCATGAAGGCTAAGTTCTTCGATTATCGACATATTACCTAATATTATATTGTTCTTCCTGCCAAAGAAGTTTGGCACCTCCAGAAGACTCCTCAGGGCCTTCCTTATTGATTCTTTATCCCTAGATAAAGCTTTCAACGCCTCTTTTTTAATTATCCTGCTTCCTTCTTTAAGAGAGCCCAGTAAAAACTCCGGAT
Source organism: uncultured Planctomycetales bacterium (assembly GCA_964486875.1). Lineage (GTDB taxonomy): Bacteria > Omnitrophota > Gorgyraeia > Gygaellales > Profunditerraquicolaceae > Sherwoodlollariibacterium. The sequence goes on along the minus strand of CAZAPC010000070.1, from coordinate 644 downwards.
CAAATCGTTCCATTTTCTGCATTACTTTGATTATTTCGACTTTGATTATTTCACTGGAAAAAGAGTAAACCTGCTTGAGGGTTAAAAGTGATAACTCTGAATTTAACTTACAGGCGGCCTTGACTATTTTACTTAAAAACTCCAGGTTATCCCGATTTGCCTCCAGCTTAGAATAAAATGTACCTAGCTCTGCAGGGAACAGCCTAAAGAATAAACTTAGGCCCCAAGCATGTACTTTTCCCTCATCAAAAATCTTTCCCAGATAGAATTCGCTACCCTTACAGCTTCCGCTTATCGCCTCCATTAAATATTCTAAATTGGCATTATGCCCGTTTTCCCATATTGCTTCTTCTGTAAATTCTGAGATCTTATGCTCGAGAACTGAAAACGCATGCGTATCCGGAGTGATTTTTTTCTTATTTTTTATAACCTCCTTCAAATATTTTATATATTCATAATCCCTGTTATCGAATATAGTCTTTACCTCCTTCTCTAACCTTTCCAATATAAATCTTTCCCTTAAAAGATTATTCTCTTTATCCAGCATATTAAGTAAAACAAAATAATAATTTACCTTAAGATCTTGGGAGTAAAAATATAGCGCCTCTGAAGTAGACATATCTTTTAACAGAGAGGAAAGCGTA
>CAZAPC010000069.1:0-6167 GCA_964486875.1 uncultured Planctomycetales bacterium | reverse complement strand
GGGGACGGTTCTCCTTCAAGTAATTTCTTGGCTTAAAACAGGTTACAATAACTTCAAATTTATATTTTTTAATTATTTGTTTTTATTCTTAGCCTTAGATCGGCGTTCTCGTAACCATAGGAAAATAAATAGGTTACATAACGAAGAACCGTCCCCTATTTAAAGATGCTGAACAATAAGGAAATCAGGCCATAAATCAACCCCTGCATAAAGACTATGACCGGAGTCAATATCCCGGTAAAGAGCAAGAATATTAATATAAAAAAACCATAGGGTTCAATACGGGCAAGTTTTTCCTGTGCCTGGTAAGGCAGAAAACTCATAAGTATCTTTGATCCATCCAAAGGAGGAATGGGAATCAAGTTAAAAGCCCCCAAGATGATATTGATCCTTATTATGATTGGAAGTATCACTGAATAGGCCGGATGGGAATTGATAAAATCAAACTGAAATGCAATCAAGGCAATTGTGGCAATAAGTATGTTTGTAAAACAGCCTGCCAGGGACACACAAAATAAACCTAACCGGCTTCTGCTTAAGTTATAATAGTTTACCGGCACAGGCTTTGCCCAGCCAAACCCGACTAAAAAGAGCATAAGCGTACCTATAGGATCAATATGAGAAGCGGGGTTCAACGTGAGCCTCCCCTGCATTTCGGCAGTGTGGTCTCCGAAAAGCCTTGCTACCCACCCATGAGCCACCTCATGGAAGATAACAGAATATAAAAGCACGGCGGCAAGAATGATAAACAACACAGGATTACTAAAAAGAATCGAGATCAATCCCATATATCACCTCATAAAATAGCCATCTGCAAATTATGCAGATGGCGGCCCGACCATCCAAATACCTTCAGAAGAATTCTCCTGAACCCCTATATGTATTACTAATGAGTTTACTATTATTAAAGTTATTGTCAAGGTTAATCGAATTTTTTACTGGTTTACCCTGCTTTTGCTTTTAAATAGGCTTCGGTAAATTTAATTATATTATTCATCATACAGACTGCCTCAACCGGATATTTTCCTACTGCCGACTCGGCTGAAAGCATCACAAAATCAGTTCCGTCGATTATGGCATTAGCCACATCGCTTACTTCAGCCCGGGTAGGCCTTAAATTCTCAACCATACTCTCAAGCATCTGTGTTGCGGTAATAACAATTTTACCGGCACGGTTACATTTTTTTATTATCATCTTCTGGATTACGGGGATTTCATAAATAGGCAAAGAGACCCCCATATCCCCGCGCGCAATCATAATACCGTCAGAAACCTTAATTATCCCATCTATATTCCTTATCCCTTCCCTACACTCAATTTTAGCAATAACCTTAATACGCGAAGAAGGACCTGTTATCTTTCTTACATCAATAATATCACTAACGCTTCGCACAAAAGACTGCGCAATATATTCAATATTATTCTCTTTGCAAAAAAGTATATCTTCTATATCCTTACTGCTTAAGCTTCCGAAGTCAAGCTTTGCATCTGGAATATTAATGCCCTTAAATGGCTTGAGCAAACCGCCTACAACCACCTTTGCCTTAAGGCTAGTATTTTTTCTACCTATTACCTCCAAGCAAATATTCCCGTCATCAATAAATATATTCTGGCCATTCTTAATCCTGCTTAAGCTCCCCCGGTAATCAAAAGGCACCTTATCCCCTGCCCCAGTGATTTCTTCTTGAACAAGAGAGATAACCTTGCGCTTTTTAAGTTCAACCAACGCCTTAAGCGCCCCTATTCTTATGCGATGCCCCTGCAAATCTCCAAGTATTTTTATACGCCTACGGTATTTAGAATTCAATATACGTACGAGCTTAATTTTTCCTAACATCTCCTGTAGCTTGCCATGCGAGAAATTCAAGCGCACCACATCCATTCCGGCAAGCATCATCCTCCGGATTTTTTTCTCATTTGATGATGCCGGGCCAATCGTGCAAATTATCTTTGTCTTAACCATAAAATCCTCTAAACTTATAATCTTAGGAGGGAATACACAATTACATCATTTTCTTTTTATCCATGGTTTATTACTATACCTTCTTTGAGTTTGGCGCTCTCTGGGATTCCTCCGGTGGGTTTCGTGCCCTGTTTCAAAGAATCCTTCCAGGGTTATTTCGGGATGCTTTGATAAAGGCAAAGTAGACTTAATAATTTTCTCAATATCTTTGACATCGCTACGCTGATCAGGAGTAGCGAATGAAACCGCATGGCCGCGTGAACCTGCCCTGGCAGTCCGGCCAATACGATGCACGTAGTTTTCAGCATCTTCGGGCAGGTCATAATTAATAACCAGCTCTATCCCGGTAACATCAATTCCTCTCGCGGCAATATCAGTTGCTACAAGCACCTTATACCTACCTGACTTAAAACCATCGAGTGCTTCCCGCCTCTGGGATAAACTGCGGTTAGAATGCATCTCTGCAGCGGTATAACCTAAGTTACGGATTGAAATCATAATCTTCCGCGCATTATGCTTGGTGCGAGAAAATAAAAGTATCGAACCATGGTATTGTGCCAATAGCTTACCCAAAAGTTTCGGCTTTGCCTCTTTTTTGACTATAAATAACTCCTGGGTTACGTATTCTGCCGTAGTGCCTGAAGGGGCGATCTCAACGGAAACCGGCAATTTCATATAACGGGATGCTATTTCCATGATCTCTTTAGGGATAGTCGCGGAAAAAAGCATAGTCTGCCTGTCTTTAGGCAGGAAATGAAGGATCTTTGTAATCTGCGGAGCAAATCCCATATCTAACATACGGTCAGCTTCATCAAGAACGAGCATGCTCACGCTATTAGGCAGAAAATTCCACTGGCTCATATGATCGATTAACCTGCCGGGAGTAGCAATAACAATACGCGGGTCCTTACGTAATGCTTGAGTCTGGTTAAGCATAGGCGCGCCTCCGATAAGGCAAGCGGTCTTCATCCCGAATGCACCGCATAATCCCCGCACAGCCTCATCGATCTGGATAGCTAACTCACGCGTAGGCGCAAGCACCAGGCCGACTCCGCTTTTCTGCGCCAAGCGCTGCACCATTGGAACAGCAAAAGCATGAGTTTTACCGGTGCCCGTCTGAGCAATGCCTATAACATCTTTACCTTCAATCGCAAGCGGGATAGCCTTAAGCTGTATAGGAGTAGGCTTCTTAAACTTTATGCGCTCCAAAACATCCAAAAGCTTCGGGGCTATACCTAACCCATAGAAGCTAGCCTCATTCGCAGTATTCTTCATAGCTTGGTTATTTATTCTTTTGCGATTTGAATCTTGATTGCGCGGGGGCCCTTAGGTGAATCTTCGATCTCAAATTCTACCTTCTGTTCTTCTTTCAGGGAAGCAAACTGCACATCAACTAAACCGCTCTGATGAAAAAATACCTCTCTTCCGTCGGTATCGCTAATAAACCCAAACCCTCTCTCCTGTATTACCTTTTTTATCTTTCCTGTATGCATTATTCCTCCTCTCAATAGTTACTGTAAATAAAAAACCGTAAGGTTAGTAACCGCCCCCTTACGGCCTAAAGTTGCCTAATCTTATTTTGTTCTATTTAATATACCACTTTATACGTTTTTGTCAAATGGTTTTACCGGCCCATTACCTGTTAAAACATTCAGCTTTACCGCTAAAAACAAAATATAATAATATTTGCGGCAAAATAAAGCACCCCCACAAACAACTCCTTCAGGCTGCCGGTTTGTGAAAACCGCGTTATACCCGAAGCTATCAAAAACGATGAACCCAAAATTGCCAAAATCTGGTAAAAAGCTAGCTTAATCATTTGTATTTTAATCGCATTTACCCCCGCCTTGACTCTGCCTTTCACAAAAAAATCAATTACTAAAGTATACTTAATGACAACATGATTTAAACGCGTTTTTATCCTTCACAAACAATAAAGGAAACACAATATCGCTAAAACAACAAGGTATCCAGACTGCAATAAATAAAAATATAAATATGCCAAAATAAGAGACTGCCTTCGAAGGATCCGCCGCCATAAGCATATGGAAAAGCGACGCCCAGGTGCTTATAAGAACATGCATTGCATGGGGAAATTTCGTAAAAGGCTTCTTGGAAGCAATCAGAATTGATATAATCGCAACCGGGTTTATAAGCCACCACCTCTCGATAAAACCGATATGCGCGTGGCGGTAAGGCATATTAAGAAGCATCTCCCCCCACAAAGGAATCAAAGAATCGCTCAATGTCCCTATAGTTACTGAGCCAAAATATCCCACGGCTAAAATTTTAAAAAACATCTTTATTCCCGGCTTTTCATTTATAAGGTACATTTTATATAGCGAGGTCGTTACGATAGCGCTTAAAGCGATATGCAATGGGTGAAATATGTAAAAAAGCCCATGCGCTGTTTCATGAGGAATATTGCGCAGAACGAACATTAAAATAATCCCGGTTAGGGCGCCAAAGAGCGTAAAAGGCGCATGTTCCCTTAATTCATGCATTATTCTCACGAACATCTCTATCCCCCCTCTAATTATTTAATCACATCAAATCCCTGTTTTCTTGTTCTTGCCTGCCCGCTCTACTATCTCATAAAGCACGCCGCTTGCAACTTCATGCTCCGGCAAAAATAACCATTTGGCAGTAACGTTGATTTTGGTCTCATCTTTTGATTTCTCCTTTAACACAATGCTAACTCCCGCTCCATGAATAGAGGCATATATTGTCTTTTTGCTACGGTTATTTTTCTTAATGTCTCCTAAATCATCGAGGACCTTTAGACTTAAATCAAAAAGTTTATCTGCGGGTATATTTATATCCTTATGGACATTACCCTTTCCCATACTATCCACTGCAACGGCTATTGGTATTGCGACAGGCGTACCTAAGATTGCGTAAAGACCATAAAGCTTTATACCCTTAATACCTGCCTCTTTTAAAGGATCGGTAAGCATCAATAAGACAAGCTGGTTAATCCCGGTAATATCACGGTAGGTTTTTCTTATATTGAGGTCATGCCCTTTAATAAACGGCTTGGCATAGCGGCAATCTTTTTCAATAACTTGGCCTATCTGTAAATTCAAGAGGCTGACCCGAAAAATAGGAGCAGACCTTCCGGAAATCTTCAAAGAGTCAACATTCATCCTGCCGTGCTTGTCTTTTTCAAGAAGCAGCTTTTTTAAATGTATATCACAATAATTGGCATAAAGCCTGCCGGTAGTAAATAAAATCCGGTCAAATTTAACCGAAATCTTCGGAAGGTCAAGCATGATATTATCGCTAAACCCGGAAGGATTCCTTATTTTGAAGCCCTCAATATCTAAATAGCCTAAAGCTGCGCTTAGATGAAATTTTTCCATAGAGACTTTTGCTCCGAGGCTTTGGCTTAAGAAAGATTCAACCCCATACTTGATCACTTGGTGACGGAAAGAGAATAAGCTAAAAAGACCTAACCCTAAGGTTAGAAAGAAAATTAATACCGCTTTTATATTACGCTTATTTCTCTTTATCTTATTCAACCTGCTTCACCTTTTTTCTAAAATTTTCATTCAGGCTCTTCGTCCTTTGTAGAACAATTATATTTATAGAACTTTACTCGATAATAGAGAGGAACGATTTATTCTGCGAATACATTAATTCACATCAGGATAAAAGCCTGCTCCGATAATTCGTGTTTTACCATTAATAATAATTTTTCTTAAGAAAGATACCTTCCTGGAAGGGGCCTCTTCCCCGGGTTTCGGCCAAAAATACTCAACCCATGCAGTATCTTTATCTTTTACGGCTCCGACTATTATCATCTGCGCTGCCCAGGCATCGGAATCAAAATAATTCTCAGCAGGAATACCCTCAATTACTTCAAAAGCAGGATTTACCAGGTCTGCTCCGGTATCAGCAGAAGTAATAAAAATGTAGGTATCTTCCGTATAAAATTTTCCTTTTTTGTCCTTTATAATACTAATTGCCTCTTCTCCTTTGGCTTCAATAAGACCGGCTGCTTCATCAACTAATTGCTCAATTGATGCCTTCTTATCAGAAGAATATCCTTCAGCAAAAACTACTTTCGGCATAAATGCAAAACAACACACAACCATCACCAGCACTATAGAGAAAAATAATTTTTTCACCATCTCCTCCTTTTTATAAGCCACATTCAACTGCGAAGCGCAACACTTGAGGTAAAAACTTCGGCCGGTGTTCT
>CAZAPC010000068.1:0-6240 GCA_964486875.1 uncultured Planctomycetales bacterium | reverse complement strand
GCATAACACAACCTATTGCCACCAGGACCGCAGAACAAAAGCCGAATTCCTCCGCTCCCAATAACGCAGCAATCGCCACGTCCCGGCCTGTGCGCATCTGTCCGTCAGTCTGTATGCGCACCCTTGAACGCAGATTGTTTAAAAGCAACGTCTGGTGAGTCTCCGATAAGCCCAATTCCCAAGGGAGGCCCGCATACCTGATAGAGCCAAGCGGAGATGCCCCTGTCCCTCCGTCTCCTGCGGATATCAGGATCATATCTGCATGGCCTTTTGCTACTCCGGCAGCAACAGTCCCTACCCCCATCTCCGAGACAAGCTTAACGCTTATGCGCGCTTTGGGGTTTGCGTTCTTTAAGTCAAAGATTAACTGGGCTAAATCTTCAATAGAATAAATATCGTAATGCGGAGGAGGAGATATCAAAGTAACGCCCGGAGTAGTATAACGTATCCTGGCAATTACTCCGCTTACTTTATGGCCGGGCAATTGCCCGCCTTCTCCGGGCTTAGCCCCCTGCGCAATCTTAATCTGTATTTCATCGGCATTAATAAGATAATTTATGGTTACTCCAAACCTGCCTGAAGCTACCTGCTTAATAGCTGACCTTCTCGAGTCACCGTTAGGCAGAGTAATAAACCTGTTAGGGTCTTCCCCTCCCTCTCCGGTATTGGATTTTCCCCCGATCCTATTCATGGCAATAGCAATAGTTTCATGCGCAGGGGCACTTATAGATCCAAAACTCATGGCCCCTGTTACAAAACGCTTCATTATAGCGCTCGCTGGCTCCACTTCTTCAATCGGAACTTTCGCTACGCGATTAAATTTAAATAAACTTCTCAAGGTAGTCGGATTAGCTGATTGGTCATTAATTAACGTTGCGAATTCAGCGTATCTCTCAGGGCTATTTTCCCGCACAGCATCCTGCAGCGCTGCAATACTGCGCGGATTCCAGAGATGAAATTCCCCATCCCTTTTCCATTGATATACTCCTCCGCTAGGTAAATATAAATTATCGGCATTCCTTGTATCATAAGCCATCTTATGGCGGTCAATAGTCTCCTTGGCGATTCCATTTAAATCAACGCCTCCGATCCTGGAAACCGTTCCGGTAAAATACTGTTCAATTAAATCTTGGCTTAACCCTAAAGCTTCAAATATCTGCGCGCCGCGGTAGCTCCTTAAGGTAGAGATACCCATTTTCGAGAGTATCTTTAATAAACCGTCGGTTATTGCCTTGTTATAGTTTTTAAGCGCTGTCCTAATATCTGCCTTTAACTCTTTCTGTTCGGAAAAATGATTTATAATTCTGTAGGCAAAATAAGGGTTAACGCAATCCGCGCCATAACCGAAAAGCAGGGCAAAATGATGCACCTCTCTTGGCTCTGCGCTCTCTAATACCAAAGCAACCTGAGAACGCGTAGTCTTTTTAACTAAATAATGGTGCACCGCGCTTATAGCAAGAAGAGCCGGCAACGCAATATTATCCTTATCCGCCCCTCTGTCGCTCAAAATTAAAAAAGAATAACCTTGTTCAATAGCATATTCGGCCTCAAAGCAAATCCTCTCTAAGGCCAGCCTAAAGCCTTCTTCCCGGCTCTGCGCATCAAAAAATGTATAGATTATCTTTGTCTTAAAATTATTGACGTTTATATCCTTAATCCTTAACAACTCTTCATTGGTAAGAACGGGGTTATTTACCTTAAGCTTGTGGCTATGCCCAGGGGTTTCATCAAGCAGATTCTTCTCCGGCCCGATAAAACTCTCCAAACTCATAACCAACTTCTCCCTTATGGAGTCAATCGCAGGGTTAGTAACCTGGGCAAAAAGCTGCTTAAAATAATTATACAAAATCTGCGGCTTACTCGACAAAAAGGCATGCGGGGTATCATTACCCATGGAACCAACCGGCTCTTTGCCATCTTCAGCCATAGGCCTGATGATTAGTTTAAGATCCTCGCGCGTGTAACCGAAACTTTTTAATCCCGGGATCAGGTCTTCATCTTTCTTCTTGGCTGGAAGCCCTGCGCTTTTGAGCTTATCCAAATCTACTAAATTCTCAGAGAGCCACAGCCCGTAAGGATTACGCCTGGACATATCCTCTTTAATCTTTGTATCATCGATTAAACACCCCGCCTTTGTATCTATGAAAAAAATCTTTCCCGGTTCAATCCTTCCGGAGGCCTTAATATCTTTCGGGTCTATATCCAATACCCCGACTTCAGAAGCCATGATACATATATCATTGTTTGTAATGATATAGCGCGCAGGCCTTAAGCCGTTTCTATCCAGGGCTACTGCGATATTATCGCCGTCAGTAAAAGCTACTGCCGCCGGCCCATCCCAGGGCTCCATAAAACAGGCGTGGTATTTGTAAAAATCAATTAATTCTTTCATCATAAAATCGTCATGTTCCCAGGCAGCGGGAATTAGCATCATCATTGCATGGGCAATAGACCTTCCGGATAAAACGAGCAACTCAAAGAAATTATCTAATGAAGCGGAATCGCTTCCCCCCTCTACAATCACAGGCTTTAATTGCTCTATATCCGGCCCGAAGAGTTCGCTTGCGAGAAGACGCTCGCGCGCGCAAACTGCATTAATATTCCCGCGGATAGTATTAATCTCCCCGTTATGAGCCAGGAACCTAAAAGGCTGGGCTAAATCCCAGGTCGGAAAAGTATTTGTTGAGTACCTGGAGTGGACTAAACACAATGCGCTTTTTAAACTTTGGTCTTTTAAATCCATAAAGAAACTTTCCAGCTGCCCAGGCATAAGAAGCCCTTTGTAAGAAAATGTCCGGCTGGAAATATTGGTAATATAAAAAGACTTCTTCTGTGCTAAACCCGAAGAGCCGATAATATTCTCTATCTTTCTCCTGATTACATACAGCTTTCTCTCGAATTCCAACTGGCTTTTTATCTTTGGGCTTCTGGCAATAAAAACCTGCTCGAATGCCGGCTGGGTGGATTTTGCACCCTCACCGATAGAGGAGCTGTCAGTCGGGACAACCCTCCAGCCCAGCAGAACCTGCCCCTGCTCTTTTATAGCCGTTTGGAAAACTTCTTTACAATAACAGCGCTCATCCTTGTCCTGAGGCAAGAATACCAATCCGGTTGCATAAAAGCCCGGTAAAGGCAAAGATATCTTTAGCGCCTTCGCTACCTTATTAAAGAACTCATGCGGGGTCTGAATGAGAATTCCCGCGCCATCCCCGGTCTTTGGGTCTGAACCTACAGCGCCCCTGTGGGCAAGCCTATTTAACACGCCAAGCCCCTGGGTAATGATTCCGTTAGAGCGCCTGCCAAGGATATCGCAGACAAAACCTACGCCGCAGGAATCATGCTCAAATTGCGGATCGTATAATCCCTGGAAGGGCGGGAACCTATTCTTCTCCTCTACACGATTTTCCATCTTTCGACATTAATCCCCAATTTCCTTATCTTTGTACGCAGGGTATTGCGGTTTAAACCTAGAACCTTTGCCGCTTTTTTCTGGTTACCCCGGGTATTTTCAAGCACATGCTCTATCAATGGCTTCTCTATCTCTTCAACTACTGATTTATAGAATGTCCCCTTGCCGTTAAAAAAATGATCCTTTATCTCGATCGCGCTTTTGCCTATAAAAGCCAGATCTCGGATACAACCCTTCTTGGCCACCCGGATTATATTCCCGGTAAGAGAAGACTCTGAAAACTCATACCCCTCCTGGGCGAACATTTTAGCTAACGCCTCTTTAGCCTTTAACTCATCGTCAGAAATTAAAATGGTTATCATGCCATGCCTAAATTTTAATCACATTAAGGGGCAAAAAAAAGCGTTCATTTCTGGTTTTGTCAACCATAATGAACGCCTACGTTCTTCTTGCTTAACGCACTACAGCGTGCCTTCTATATATACAAGTAAAGAAATTTTCTTGCTGGTAACTAATTTATTTGATAAAAAGCATCTCACGATACTTAGGAAGATCCCAGGCATCATCAGAGACAACGCTCTCAAGCTGATCCACGTGTTTACGGATATGCTCCATAATCGGCTTTAAATTCTTAAAGTAGACCTCAGCCCGTTTTTCGTTATTCAATCCTCCGGCTTTCTCAAGGAGCCGGATCATTGAAGCCGTGTTATGCCTGACATAGTAAATCTTATTTACTATCTCGCTTAGATGCTCTTTCTTATCCAAAAGGGCGCGAGGGTCAATCCTTAAACCTGCTGATTTCTTAAGCCTTACTATCTCATCAAGCGTCCTAGCAAGAAGCTTTTCGTACTCATATCCTGCGGGCACAACCGAAGCATTGACCATTTCGCTTAGAGTATTCGCCTCTATCTCCAGCGTCAGGTTATACATGTGAATCCAGATATGGTAACGGGCAATAAGCTCTTCTTTGGAGAAGACTTTATACCTTTCAAATAAATCGATATTGTTTCTCTTCCCCAATGCCTTAAGCGCCTCATAGGTAGAGGCAATATTAGGAAGCCCCCTCTTTTTTGCCTCGCTAAGCCACTCCTTAGAATAGTTATTTCCTTCAAAACGTATAACTTTTGTCTCTTTGATAATGGAACTTACGACTTTAAGCACTGCAGAATTAAAATCTTTGCCCGAAACAGAAGCTTTTTTAATCTGGGCTGCAACAAACTCAAGGCTTTCGGCAATAATAGTATTTATAATAGTTATCGGGGTTGAGATATTTTGAGATGAACCTACGGCGCGGAATTCAAACTTGGCTCCCGTAAAAGCAAAAGGGGAAGTGCGGTTTCTATCTGTGGTGTCCTTATTAAACCTCGGGAGGCGCGCAATACCAAGGTCAATTATATCCCGTTTGGATACCTTTGCTTTAATCCCCTTTGCCAGCATATCCAGGACTTCAGTAAGCTGCTCTCCTAAAAATACGCTGATAATAGCCGGAGGCGCCTCGTTTGCGCCTAAACGGTGCTCATTGCCAGCCATAGCAACCGACGCGCGTAAAAGATCGGCATGCAGGTATACAGCACGCAAAACAGCAGCTAAAATTGTTAAGAACTGCAGATTGCCTTCCGGGGTCTCTCCGGGATTAAGCAGGTTATTGCCTTTATCATCGGACAGAGACCAGTTAAGATGCTTGCCGCTTCCGTTAATTCCGGCAAAAGGTTTTTCGTGCAATAAGCATACCATATCATGCCTTAAAGCAACTTTTTTCATTAATTCCATCAAAAGCTGATTATGGTCGGCTGCTATATTGGACTCCTCAAATATTGGCGCGAACTCATATTGATGCGGGGCAACTTCATTGTGACGAGTCATTACAGGGATCCCTAATTTATACGCCTCTTCGGCCAGCTCAAACATAAAATTAACTACGCGTTCTTTAATCGTGCCGAAATACTGATCTTCAAGCTGCTGCCCTTTAGGAGAAGGGGCGCCGATTAAAGTCCTCCCGGCCATCAAGAAATCCTGCCTTAAATTATAAAAATGCTTGTCGATAAGAAAATATTCCTGTTCAGGGCCGCAGGTCGAGAAAACTTTTTTCACGTTTTTATGCCCGAAAAGTTTTAACAGGCCTACCGCTGCTTTATTTAATGCCTCATCAGAACGCAAGAGCGGCAGCTTTTTATCTAATGCCTCACCGTGGTAAGAAATAAATATGCTTGGTATACAAAGAGTTTTCCCTAATGCGCTTTCAATGATAAAAGCGGGGCTCGAAGGATCCCAGGCAGTATAACCGCGCGCCTCAAAGGTAGCGCGTATGCCCCCCGATGGAAAACTTGAAGCATCGGGTTCTCCCTGAATTAATTTATTCCCTGAAAATTTCTCGATTACTTTCCCGGGAGAAACAACAGAAATAAAGCTATCATGCTTTTCTGCGGTTAAACCGGTCATCGGCTGGAACCAATGCGTATAATAAGTAGCGCCCTTAGATATTGCCCATTCCTTCATTTTATCGGCAATCTCATTAGCCTGTGCTAAAGTTATAGTCTTGCCTTCTGACATCCACGCCTTAAACGCCTCAAAGGTAGCCTTTGAGATATGCCTGCGCATAGTATCTAAACCAAAGGTGTTCTCGCCAAAATATGCCGAAACTTTTTTAGGATTGGAAATCTTCTCTAAATCTACACTCTTTATCTTAAATAGAGCCTCTTGCCTTATACTCATATGTTCCTCCCTTTGAAGTTATTTTACCATAAGCTTTAAAAAAATAAACAGACTTTTAACAGCCTGCATTAGCAAGATTAAAATGTCCTATTCTTAGCAATTTTAAAATGTCCTATTTT
>CAZAPC010000067.1:0-6331 GCA_964486875.1 uncultured Planctomycetales bacterium | reverse complement strand
CGCCAAGCGTGATAAGTGCCGGATATTTTCTTTATTTCGCCATCCGTAAGCTCGCGGTGCCTGCGGTCAATCATCGTTCCCATATTGCGCGCGTCAATAAAAAGAATCTGGCCGCGGCGGTCTCTAAATTTGCTGTTCTTCTTATCCCGAGCAGTAAACCAAAGACATGCCGGAATCATCGTGTTATAGAAAAGCTGGGGTGGTAAAGCTACCATACAGTCCACAAGATCAGCTTCAATAATGCTTTTGCGAATATCGCCTTCACCAGATGTATTGGATGACATAGAGCCGTTGGCCAAGACAAAACCAGCAGTTCCGATGGGCGAAAGGTGATAAATGAAATGCTGAACCCAGGCAAAGTTGGCGTTGCCAACCGGAGGTGTGCCGTATTTCCAGCGGATATCTTCGCGCAAAAGCTCACCTTTCCAATCGCTGTCATTGAACGGCGGATTAGCAATCACAAAATCAGCTTTTAAGTCCTTATGAGCGTCGTTTAAGAAACTACCCTCATTATTCCAGACAATGTTCGCATCAATACCGCGGATGGCAAGGTTCATTTTGCAAAGACGCCATGTAGTCTGATTAGATTCCTGGCCATATACAGAAATATCTCCTATTCGGCCACCATGAATCTCAACAAATTTTTCGCTCTGCACAAACATACCGCCGGAGCCACAGCAAGGGTCAAACACACGACCTTTATATGGCTCAAGCATATCTACAAGCAACTTAACAATGCTGCGCGGAGTGTAAAATTGACCTCCGCTTTTACCTTCGGCATCCGCAAATCTCCCAATAAAATATTCATATACCCTGCCTAAAATATCTTTACTTCTATTCTCTTTATCTCCAAGGCCGATTGTGCCAATTAAATCGATGAGCTCGCCAAGCCGTTGTTTATCCAGGCCTTCCCGGGCATAATTCTTTGGCAAAACGCCTTTAAGCCCAGGATTATCTTTCTCAATCTCATCCATTGCATCATCAATAATCTTGCCGATACTGGGCTGCTTGGCATTCTTCTGCAAGAATTCCCACCGGGCCTTCTTAGGCACATAAAAAACATTCTCAGCTCTGTATTCATCGGCATCTTCTGGATCAGCGCCTTTTGTAGAGGACAACTTTTGATACAATTCTGCAAAAGCATCAGAGATGTATTTTAGAAAAATAAGACCAAGGACCACGTGCTTATATTCGGCAGCATCCATATTATTGCGCATTTTATCCGCTGCCTGCCAAAGTTTAGCCTCGAAATTCAAATCACCATTTGTTTTCTTTGCTTTCGCCATAAATTTACCTCATTTCGCATTTACCACACACTGCTTTTCTATCAAAGAATCTTAACGCTGCTCAATTTCGCCAGATTAAATCACGGCGCTTTAAAGAACGGCTTCAAAATTAACAAAGTACTGGAATCAGTTATAAACGCTTAGGGTGCCACCTTGGAAAACGCCCTCTATTTTCCTTGATTTTTCTTGCTTCTTAATTCGTATTCGTAAGCCAAGGCCAGCGTTTTCCCGCCTCTAACTGTACAGAAAGCTTCTCTAAAAAGTCTTCCTGTTTCTGTTTAAACCCTTTTTTTACCTCCTGCCAGTATTTCCTGGATACGATATCGGGAGTCGAAGCAAAAAGTTCTTCCATCGGGTAGATATAAACGCGGGTACCCTGTTCTGTTTTCTCTACTAATATAGTAAAAGGGAATTCCCAGGAAAAAGGCTTTTTCTGTAGCAGGATTCCATCAATATCCACATAAGTAATAACACCTGTATCTCTAGAAATATTGGCTATGACCGCGTATTGCTGTAATATGTCCAAAATAGCATCCCAAACAGCATCAAAATCGTACGGGTAACTCCGATGTATGCCGGATTTAATGACGGTTTCTTTATTCGCTGCGTTAAGATTTAAAAAAGCATCTGTAAAATATTTATCCACTGGCATAGTCTTCATGCAGGCGCACCCGCCCAAACACATAAGGTAAAGAAATAAAATCGACAATCTGTAAAATCTACTGCGCATTTGAATTTGCCCTTATCTTCTTTTCAATCTCTTCTAAAACATTTTTACTGTTGCCCGCCTTGTGTGTCCCGCTCAGCTCCCATTTATACACACAGCAGTTTCTTTCGCCGACGGGAGGCGCTGCACCGCTGAGCCCTTTATGGCAGGTCCGGCGATGGTAATATAATTTGCTCTTATTCTCTCCCAACGGCCTGATTAAAAAAATGTGCGAATCAAAAGATGGCCATGTTTGCAGGCCTATTGTAATGTTATAAATTATAATTCCGGAATTTTCATCTATTATAAGGCTATCAAGAGAATCCTCGGTTTTATTATAAGGCGGCATAAGAATGTTCGCATCTTTGACTATCTCCAACGCCGCCTGCCATACTTTATCTACAGGATAAGGATAAATTTTTTCCTTCTGCGGGACGCCTGCAGTCATAAGGACCAAATTATTTTCCTCGGCAAAAACACTGATTTGGCAGAAAGAATAAATTAAAATCAGAAACAGCAACTTTCCGCTATTTTTTCTCAATAATCTGACGCACATTCTCAATCCTTTTTTCAAGCCCCGGTTGAGCGATAAATAACGCAGAAACATATCCCCGCGATAAATATTCTTTTTTAAGCTCAGACAATTTCTGAAGCACTTCTATATAAACCTGAGGATTATAGCCGGCACTTTTTAAATATGTTAAAACTGCTTTATCCGCGTCTAATTCCTGCTTTGCGCTATAACCGTCGTATATTTCACGGAAATAGGCTATCACGCTACCATCTCCCAATCTCGGGAGCATTCTATTCATGAATACGTTTCTCTCGGCAAAGCTTTTTCTTTGCAACAGGTCTATCGTGCCTCCGGTAGCATATATTGCTCCCGCACCTGCACCGCCAACAACAACGCCTGCGGTTACGCCGACCAAGGCGCCCCCAGCCACTATCGCTCCGGCAATTGGAGCCGCTATTACTACGCCAAGCCCTAAAGGCTTTACCCATTTTTCAATAGTTGCGCTTCTTTCTCGCGATTTGGTTATTTGATTGGATACCTCCCGACCTGTCTGATATTCATAGTTTTTAAGCATCCGACTAATTGCCCACGACAATACTGCCGCTAATTCCTCTTTATTCTTCAATATATCTAATAGCCCCGTGCTTACATAGATATATCCTCCCGGAGAGGAAAAAGCTAAAGGTAAAGTATCGTTAATAACCTTAACCTCATAGCCAAGGCTAGAGCTTCCCGATGCTATGGCTAGCTTCTCCGCAATCAAAGCAATGTCGCAAGTGACTTTTTCATTTCTTAAAATAACGAAACTCTCCGTAACAAAAAAATCATAAGCAGCCCCCGCCACTTTTTCATCCCAATGCGGCGGGAGCTGATTTTCATCAGCCCAGAGCGAAAATGCAGTATTGAAAGAAAAAATTAGGGCTAAAAAAATACTAGTTATCTTCTTCATTTTCTTCGATGACTGATCCGTCTGCATCCAGGAGGCTCATACGTTCGGTAAAAGGAGTTACGATATACCATTTGCCTTTACCTTTATTATTGGCGACCTTGAGCGAAAAAGAAAGGTTAAGATACGGCCTTTCGAGAGAGACTCTTTCAGGATTATAATGAGTTGGCATTGACTCCTTAATGGAGACAGGAATTGACATAGTGACAATATCTTCGGGCCCGCTGTTAAAGGCGGCCTGGTCAGGGTATACGGCAATCGAATCTATAGAAGGCTCAAGAATAACATACCAAATACCCATGTCATGTTTTTCTGCACAATCCGCACAAACAATATAATTGCCACTGGTAACCACCCCTGTAACCTTCGCCCTAGCTTCTTTGTAATTATGGCTGGCATATTTATAAAAAGACGGGTGCCCTTTTATCTCTTTCCCGCACAAAACACACCTAAAGTCATAAACTAACCCTTTAGAGATAAGCCGCTTTATATCGTTAATCAAAGATGCCCATATCTGGCGAAAATTTTCAGGAGACAGACGCTTGTCGGCCGCCCTTATAGCCGGCAATATTAACCCCCACGATATCCACATCCTCTTTATATCCCAAGAACCGAGCATTAGGCCGGTAGACTCACTAATATATTCTTTTACAATGTCGTTGGGATACTTTCCGCCGTCAGACGCTCCCATTGCTTTAAGAAAAAATCCTATTGATGCGGAGAAAAATTTTAACAACAGGCCGAATACGGCAATAGGGCCTATAACCAGCAGCAATATGATAAAAAATAATCCTGCCCCTCCTTTTCCTGCGAAAAAATGATACGCGCAAAAAACCAGGAATATGACAATAACTATGCTCAATAACGACCTACGGAGATATTTAATAAACGAACCTGCTCTTTCTTTATTCCATGCTTCCTTAAAAAGCGGGGTTTTCGTCAATAGATCTCCTTCGAGACCATTGAGAGGGTTTTGCCGGGAATAGATTTTTATACGCCGCCCCTTAAGACCCCATGCCATTGTCCCCTTGACAGGATGCTCTTTAAAAAAAGCCTCCATCGCATCCCACATTTCACCAACCGGCTTGTCTTTTAGGGCCTTGACATATTCATCTTTCAGTTCATATTCAGCAAGTTTGTTGTAACATTTCGGGCATTCCGGCCCTATCGGTGGATAAATCTCGATGCCGCATTGAGGACATTTGATTTTCGCCATCTTACATTCCTATTCTTTTATCGCTTGGGATGTAAAGTAACAGTTTTTACTCCTAGTGCCTTTGCGAAATCCGCTATTTCTTTTCCCTATATCTTAAACTTTTCATCCGTAATAGGCGCTTGAGCTGCGTGGACGCTTAAAACCTATGTGCCATAGGATTTAATCTTTTCCGCTATTTCGCTTAAATGCACCCTAACCGGCTCATAAATATCCCAGTAATATGGCAATGCTACTTCTACAGGAACTTTAACTCAGCGTATCTAGCATCAATTTGCCCGGACTTATCAAATGATTGCCTGATGCCAAATCGTATCATCCGCCCCTTATACCTTCTGCAAAATCACATTAAACCGCTCTAAAACTTTATCGAGGTTGAAACTCTCGCCTACCCGAATAACAGGTATCAATTCTGTTTCTATCTGCTTGTAAAGTAATTCTATGGATTGTTGATCCAAGCCGAAATTATGAGAATAATTCTCTCTGTATTTCTCAGCTTCAAGCTTCTTTTTAAATATGGAAAGGAAATGCCTGTCTTTAAAGTCAAACTTGGCTTCCGATATGAACCATAAGTCATAATAGTCGCGAATTGCCACATCTTTTCTTGTTATCGCGGCTTTGAGTTTTTCTGCTACGGCTTCATTATATGTAAGAGATAATATTTTGTTTTTGGGGATTAAGTCTTCTC
The DNA here is from genome assembly GCA_964486875.1 of uncultured Planctomycetales bacterium. Taxonomy (GTDB): domain Bacteria; phylum Omnitrophota; class Gorgyraeia; order Gygaellales; family Profunditerraquicolaceae; genus Sherwoodlollariibacterium. The sequence continues at coordinate 978 of CAZAPC010000067.1, read as the reverse complement.
CCGTAAACGGATCTTTATAAAAATGTGTTATGGCATTATGAACCGGCTTTTCAATCGGTGTTTGCCTAAGAGAAACTTCCAATTTTATGTTTTCATCCTTTCCTGTAATAAATGACGAGTAAGAGATATTAAACACATACTGAGTGGAATTATTGGCTCCCTCTCCTTCGGGTTTCTCGCTTTTTAACTCCAAAAATTTTAGCAATGCAGGCATTTTCTCCCTTATCGGCTTCATTGCCCGCGACCGCTTAGAACGGGTTTCTAGGCCCTCGGGCCTAAAGTATGTGAAGTCAATATCTTCGCTTAACCTGTGATAATTAAGGTGAATCTTATTTAAAAGTGTACCGCCCTTAAAAACTATTTTATCGCTTAAATGTGACTCGACGCTGTTCAAGATAAGCGTTAAATAATAGTCCTTCTCGATTGTCTCAAGCCTGAAGTTAAACTTTTCCGCGATAAATGGTATTATTTTTTCAAGTTTATCTCTATCCATTAACGATAACTCTCCATCTCTTATCGGTTTTACCTTTTTTTATATCCGTATCGTATAAAAAAGAATATCCTTTTATTCCCGTATCGATTTTGCCAAGTAGTTTCTGAGAAACTCCCAGCCTCTCCAGAAAATATCCCAAGCGCCTGCGGATGAGTTGAACGGGATATCGCGCTACATAATCCACAAGAACTTTCACATCCATACTCTTTAGTTGTTCGGCTAAAATTTCGGAAGCTTTCTTTACATCATAAAATCCAAAAGCGTCTATCAATGCGCGTTCCTTTGAAACAAAGTCGATATCCTCCCTATTGATCCTTCGAGACTCCAGGCCATATATTCTATCAGGCAGTACTTTAATAAGCTTATACCTAACTCCGCCAACTGTTTTCTTTAAAGAATATTTATCGTTTACTACATGTATCATTTGTGCGACCTGTTCAGTAAAGCCGTAAGAATTAAATACGCTGGAGTAGCCTATATAATAT
>CAZAPC010000066.1:0-6376 GCA_964486875.1 uncultured Planctomycetales bacterium | reverse complement strand
GATAAAGATATTACAGCAATCGGCGGGCCGACTTTAGGCGCAGATCCAATAGTTGGGGCTTTAGGGGTTGCAGGCTATATCAAAGGGGTGCCGATTAAAACATTTATAGTCAGGAAGTCTACAAAGGGACATGGCACTCAGCGTCAAATAGAAGGGCCGGAATTAAAAAAGGGGGAAAAAGTCCTTTTGGTTGATGATGTGGCAACTACCGGCAAGGCTTTAATTGAGGCAAAAGAAGCCTTAAGCAGGAGCGGGATTATTTGTGATTCTGCAATAGTGATAGTGGATAGATGCGAGGGCGCTAAAGAAAACTTAAAAACAGCCGGCTTAAGGCTTGAATCGATATTTACGATTAGAGACTTCGGACTTTAGGTAATAATCTGTGCGAAATAAAAATATAGCGATTGTTGGCGCAGGCCCTTCGGGAATGATGGCAGCGATAAGGGCTGCTCAGCTTGGGCAAACGGTTACTCTTTTCGAGAAAAATCCCTCCCCTGGTAAAAAACTCATCTTAAGCGGTAAAGGCCGGTGTAATATTACCAATGCTTCAACGCTTGAATTATTCCTTAACAGGTTTTCCGGGAACAGAGAGTTCCTAAGGGACGCTTTCAAGAAATTTTTTAATCAGGACCTGGTTGATTTTTTTAAAGACAGAGGCTTGGAGCTAAAAATAGAACGGCAGCTGCGCGTATTTCCTGTTACGGATAGCTCAGAAAGCGTTTTGGAGATATTAAAGCGGGAGATGTTAAAGGCTAAAGTAAAAATATTTTATAAAACCAGAATCCGGGATATAATTGTGGAAGACGGAAAGGTTAGCGGCGTATTGCCTGAGGGGCCTGATGCCCTATTCTTTGATAAAATTATTCTCGCTACCGGAGGGGTGTCATATTCTTTTACCGGATCAGACGGAGAGGGTTTAAAGATTGCTGAAAATAAGGGGCATAGAATCGTAGATTTAAGGCCCGGGCTTGTTTGGCTTAAAATAAAAGAAAACTATCCGAGGTTACTCGAAGGCCTTACTCTTAAGAATATACGGCTTCATTTCTTTAGCGGCAAAAAAGAGATTATCTCTGAAGTCGGCGAGATGGTTTTTACCAGAGAAGGGATATCCGGCCCGCTCGTCTTAAGCCTAAGCGGAAAAATAATAGATTGGCTTAAAGAGAAGAAAGAGGTTTATGCGGCTATTAACCTTAAACCGGGCTTAAGCTTTGAGCAGCTGGATAACCGCTTATTAAGGGAATTCAAGGAAAACCCTAAAAAAGGCATAAAGAATATAATGAAGAACCTTTTGCCTGCTAAACTCGGAGAGCTGATTATTGATATAGCCAGGATTGGGCCTGATAAGAAAGTTAATCAGGTTACCTCAAAAGAGAGAGATTGCCTGGTTAAGCTTCTTCTTTGCTGGAGATTGAATATTACAGGCTCCGGCTCCATAGAAGAGGGTATGGTAACAAGGGGAGGGGTTTCTTTAAAAGAGATTAACCCGCGCACTATGGAATCCAAGCTCATCAAAGGGCTGTATCTCTGCGGAGAGATGATTGATATAGACGCTGATACCGGAGGATTCAACCTGCAGGCTGCATTCTCGACAGGTTATCTTGCCGGAGAGTCTGCTGCAAAGAATTAGCGGGTCCCTGCCTGCCGGCAGGCAGGCTGCCGGGACTGTTCCTCTCTCGAGTGACCTCGTTCGGAATCAGTCCTCGTCACCCGCTAATTCATAAGGAATGGGTATGAGTAAAGTACTATATTTAGCATCAAAATCTAAGGCAAGGGCAGGAATTTTAAAGCGGCTGGGGTTTAAATTCAAAGTCATGCCGAGTAAAATCAAGGAAGTGCATTCGACTTCCGGTAAATCCTATGCTTCTTTAGTTAAAGAGAACGCCTTAAGGAAGGCGCGGGATATTTCCGGAAGAATTAATTCTGGCGTGGTTATTGCAGCTGATACTATATGTGTTCAGGGAGGAAAAATCTTCGGAAAGCCTAAAGATCTTAAAGCTGCTAAAGTAATGCTTAAGCGCTTATCGTTAAAGCCACAGTGGATCTATTCGGGGATCGCGGTCATAGATAAAAGCGAGGGTAAAGAGAAGGTCCTGGTTGATAGCGAAAAGACCAAGGTTTATTTGGATAAGCTCAGCGATAAAGAGATAGCCGCCTATTTTAATAAAGTTTCTCCGCTGGACAAAGCGGGAAGTTTTGACATACAGGGCAGGGGCGCCTTTTTTATACGCCGCATAGAGGGTTGTTTTTACAATGTCGTAGGTTTACCTGTCCGAAAGCTTTTTCTAATGCTAAAAAAGACAGGCGTGAAAAACCTTTTGGTCTTTTTGCTATATGTTACCTACTATATAATGCCTAATATTATTCTGGCGGGCTGCTCTCACGAATATAATATTGTTACCGGCAAACAGGAGGCATTTTACTATACCACGGATAAAGAAGTGCAGATGGGCCAATCTATCGCCAAACAGGTAGAAAAAGTTTACAAGGGGGCAGGCGACCCTTTGATGCAGAAACGGGTAGAGGATATCGGAAAGAAGATAGCCGCAGTAAGCGATAGGAAGGATATAGATTATTATTTTACGGTTCTTGATGACGAAGAGATTAATGCCTTTGCCCTTCCCGGAGGGTATGTTTACGTAAATAGCGGCCTGGTTGAAAAAGTGGATAACGACGATGAGCTGGCTTGTGTGTTAGCGCATGAAGTAGGCCACATCGTTGCCAGGCATAGTATAAAAAAACTCCAGGCAATGCAGGCATATTCCGTATTAAGAATGCTTGTAGCCGCGGTCCCTTCATCCGGAGAGGTCGGAGCAGCTTCAGATACAGCTTTTACCGAGATACTCTTAGGCTATGGCAGGGAGGATGAGCTTTTGGCTGACCAGCTGGGAACGCGTTATGCAAAGCTAGCCGGTTATGACCCTAATGCAATGGTAAGTTTCTTAAAAAAATTACAGGAAGCCAATAAGCGAAGGCCGCTTGCCCCTAAGTCATATTTTAAGACCCATCCCTATGTACCTGATAGGGTCAGGGTAGTTAAGGAAGAGATGGGAGAAAGGATATCCTTTAGTGACTATATCAATATCGAACAGCTTCCGCATAAATCATATTAGGAAAACAATAGCGTTTTTTATTTTATTTCTGTTTTTAGTTATTGATTCCGCCCTATCTCAAACCCATTCGGAGGATAAAAGTATGGATAATCCTTTCGGAGTCCTTGAGTTTATGCATTGGAACCACTCTTGGAATAATTACAAGTATTCTTCGCCTGCAGATTTAGAGAAGGCAGTGAAGCTTATGAAAGAAGCGGGGGTCGGTTGGGTGAGGCTAGATTTCCTATGGCAGGATATCGAGCCCGAAGAAGGGTGTTTTAATTTTGAGAAATACGACCAGATTGTGGAAATACTCTGCCGGAATAATATAAATATTCTCGGGCTTCTTAATTACAGCGCTGATTGGGCAGTTCTTTCCGGAGCATGGAATTGCCCTCCTAAAGATAACGGTTTATTCGTAAAATATGCCTCAAAGGTAATAAGCCGCTATAGGGGAAGAGTTACTTATTGGGAGGTGTGGAATGAGCCTGATTCTGCGGTCTACTGGTCAGAGCAGGATGGGCTTAAAAGCTACTGCGTTTTATTAAAAGATGTTTATACCGCAGCTAAGAAAATTGACCCGAATTGCAAGATCCTTAATGGCGGATTGGCTCAAGGCCTAGCCAGCGTAAACCGCCTTTATGATAACGGCGCAAAAGATTATTTCGATATCTTAAATATTCATTTCTTTGGAAGCCCTCTTCACCAGGCAGGGATAAAAGCGGTTACAGCTTATCCTAAGCTTGTCTATAAGGTGATGTCCCGAAACGGAGATATTAATAAGAAGATTTGGATTACTGAAATTGGTTGCCCCGGGGTGAGGAGGGGTTTAGGCGTAGATAATTGGTGGATGGGGAAGAATCCAACTGAAAGACAGCAGGCGGAATGGGTGAAGAAAGTTTATGTCGGACTGCTTAAGGATAAGAATGTAGAAAAAATATTCTGGGCTTTTTTCCGCGATACTAAGAATCATTGGGATAACGGAGTAGATTATTTCGGGCTTATCCGCTGGAATTATTCCAAAAAACCCGCTTTTAAGGCCTACAAAGAATGTTTCAAGGCCTGGAATAAATCAAAGAAGCATTAAAAACGGGGTCAACCGTATAATTTAGTGCGGAAGGAGGGATTTGGACCCTCAAGGGTTTCCCCATACGCTTCTGAGACGTACGTGTCTGCCAGTTGCACCACTTCCGCAAAAGGATTAATTAAGGTAATTGCTTATAAGCCGATGTTTTCTTGCTAGAAAAGGCAGCCTTTTTCTGTAATAGATAACTTTTAGTAATTTAATAGAATCTTGTTTAGCGTATACAATTTTCCAAATGCGGATATCAGGTCTGATTTTACCTTTAATTGCATAGAGCCGTTGGATCTCTCGTTGTAACCAAAATATATGTTTTTTGCTCGCTGATAAAAAATTTACATAAAGTCTCTGACATTTTTTAAACCATGGGTCCTGATAAGTTTTTATAGAGCCATCGCCATCGAGATGGCCTCTTAGGAAATCAGGGAAGAATTCTTCTGGAATTTTTATTCTATGAATAGTCTTGCTTTTATTAGGAGTAAGCCCAATTTTTACTAAATTTCTATATAGGAGAACATTCCCGAATTGTACAAAATAGTACCTACCTTTTTTTGAAAAACCGCTATTTTTGCATGAAATTTTATTGTCTATTTTTAAGCATCTTTTGAATAGATTAATTAAGGAAATATCTTTTGACACGAAAGTCATATGTCTACCGTCTTTTGAAAGATTACCGTCTGTAGTTATTAGCCCAATAGCATAAGCAGTATTTATATTCCAATCTATTCCAATTATATTATCATGATTTGTAGCAGCCATTCCGCCACTCCCGCAAGATTTATCTCAAGTATATCCCACACAGCAAATTCTGTCAATCTCATTATAAAAGAAGTCAAGCAAGGATTATTTCGCACTTTTGCTTTAGGGCATACCTCTCAGGTTGCTGAATTGGCTTTAAATTTATGTGTTTAATCAGCCCGAAAATCCAAAGGTTGAGGCTGTGCTCGTTCTTAAAGTAGCCTTGTATCTTAATACGCCTTCTTATCTCCTCAAGGAAGCGCTCTAGGTGGTTAGTGGTTGATATAACAGAGCGCACTTCTTTCGGGAAATCATAGAAGTTAAGTGTATGATAAAACTCATCCTGGAAGCATTTAATAGCCCTTGGCTCAAGATGCTGCCAACGATTAACGAATACCCTAAACTTTTTAATTGCCTCCTGCCTTGAAGCTGCTTTATAGATATGGCTGGCCTGTTTAGACATTTTAGGCCGGTGTTTGATCTTGTGCCGGATATTTCCAAGCAGATTCCTTAGCTTATGCGTATAGCAGCGCTGCCTGGGAGTATAAGGATAGACAGTATTACAGGCTGCAATTATTGCTTCGGAACCATCAGAGATAATAAGCTCCAAAGATTTACCGAGTAGGCCCCTGCGGTAGAGATCATTAAAAAAAGTAGTATATTCTTCTTCGGTCTCGCCCTTAGCTAATTTAAAGGCGATAATCTCTTGCTTGCCGTCTTTGGTGATGCCTAAGGCAAAGAGAACCGGCCTTTTCTTGATGTCTACCTCTTTGATATGTACCCATAGGCCGTCGATAAAGATAAAGCGGTATTTATCCTCTATGGGCCGGGATTGATATTCCCGCAATTCATCGCCGAGGCCTTGCATAAGGCGGGATGCCGTTTGGTGGCTTACCGAGTCGCCGATAAAAGCCTGGAAGAACTTTTGTTGCTTGCGGGTTGAGAATCCAAGTAGTAAGGATAATACGATCATATCGTCGAACTTCTTACGTCTTCTCTGATATTTGGCAAAAAGGTTATAAACGTATTCTTTACTCTTCTTCCTGACCTTAGGGATTAATAGCCTTGCCCTGCCAAAAGTAGTGGTAAAGATCCTTGCATATGTGCCGGAACGAATATCAGCTCTCTCGTCTGTCCGTTCGTATTCTTCGGCTTTGATCTGCTCTTTAAACTCGCCGTTTATTGAATGCTGGAAGAATCCTTCTATCACGAGCCTTGCCTTAACTTCCACATCATCGACTTCTGTTTGACTTATGATACCCATCTCCCGTAAGTTACGCTTTACATACTGCCATTGCTTTGGTAGATTACTAGTAGAAAAATCCACTGGCCTACTCATAAGGCGTATCCTCCTTTGCTGGGCTTAACAGCCCGGTTAGGTTAATAATTTAGAGTTATCAACCTAAGAGGATATGCCTTTTTTACTCCAAAGGCAATATCAAAAGTGCGAAATATATTTTACATTATC
>CAZAPC010000065.1:0-6471 GCA_964486875.1 uncultured Planctomycetales bacterium | reverse complement strand
CCCAGAGCACTATGCCTCGCTCAACTTCCTGTATAAAGACTTTCTCGCTTTCCTTAAAACTAGCCATCTCAGCTGCAGTTTTAATGACGGTCTGGAGTTTTTGTTTAGTTTTTATGGAAGAGGCGGTGTCTTTTGTTGCCTGCGGATCCTTTGAGAGTATAAAAAGGTCTATGTCGCTGATAGGATCATTTTCTCCGCGGCTATAGCTGCCGTAAAGCACAATCTTACGCGAGAAAGGTTTAAACTTGGCTAAGATGGAGCGCAAGGAAAACACATTCTTCAATATCTTAAACTGCTTTATGGCTGCGTCATCATAGACAATGCGATAAAAGATAACTTTGCCTCTTCTTTCCTGCGACACTAGGCCCTGTCTTATAAGCTCCTTAAGAGCAAAATATACACCGGCCCGACTGGCTTGGGTAGCTTTCTGGATTTCACTGGCTAGTAATTCCCTACTTGGATCCTGCGCAAGATACGAAAGCACCTTAAGCGAATTAGTCGCTCCGAATATGTCTATTACTTTATTATTACATCTTCCCATTGGCTTCTCCTGTCTAATCTATTAGACAATTGATTATTATATTAGACAATTGGATTAAGTCAACATATTTCTTTACCTACTGAAACAACGAGCACCACTCTCGTTGCAACTTGTCTGTTACATAGGTGCGTTTTGCCTAATCTACATCTTCTCTCAAAGAAACCTTCTCTTAGCCCAAAAGGCTAAGGCTTATAAACTTTCACAAGATATAACCCTCTTTCGTCTTTGAATTCAAGCAACTGCATATCTGTATGTTTAATAGCCAAAAGAAAATCATTCTTGAGAGGAAGAAAATCTTTTGCAACAGCAGCTCCTGCGCATTTATGAATTGCGGCGATTTTTCTGCTTGAACAGAGATGACTAATAATCAGCATTCCCTTGGATTTTAATACGCGGGCAGCCTCTTTAATTGCTTTATCTTTATCGGAAAAATGAGGAAAAGATGAAAAACAAATCACTCTATCAAACGTCTTATTTTCAAACGGCAAGCAATGAGCATCGGCACAGATAAAATTTTTCCTATCGGTTTTATGCTTATTTTTTGCGCGTTTAATCATTGCCGGTGAAAAATCTACCCCTATTACTTCTCCACGCTTCCCAGCGAATTTTTTAAGCCGCCCAAACATTACGCCCGTGCCACAGCCAATATCAAGAATTCTATGGCCTTTCTTAATATCGTATAGCTCGCAATGTCGGTCGAGATTCTTCTGTTCTTTGGTTACATGATCAAATTTTTCATCCCAAACCGAAGCTATTGAATCAAAAAAAGCGCGCCGTTTACTCACAATAATATCTCCTATTCGTTGCGGCAACAGGTATGCCGTAATTTCTTTTTCGGCGACAGTACAAGGCAAGCCGAAAAGATTATGCTTGAAGAAATAATAATTACTGCGCCTGCAGGCACATTGAAGATATACGAAAACCATAGGCCAAGAAGGCAAGAACCAACTCCGAAAATACTGGCCAAAATACACATATTCTTAAAATTATAGGCGATTTGAAATGCCGCTGCAGCCGGATTAACTACTAAGCTAAAAATCAACAAGCCGCCGATAGTAGTCAGGTTTGCGGAAATTACTGCTCCGCTTAAAAAAATAATAGCGTAGTAGATACTGCGTTCCGGGATGCCGAGGGAAACCGCAACTTGTCTGTTAAACAAGATCACCTTTATCTGTCTGAAAAATAGAATAAGAAAGCCGACAACAACCAAAGTGCTTACCGCAATAACCCATACGTCAAAACGCGATACAGCCAGAATACTGCCCCACATAAGCGAAAGAGCCTCTGTCTTGGCGCCGGGAAGAAACGCCAAGAATAAAAAAGCAAGCCCTAACATGACTGAAAAAATAATGCCTACGGCAACTTCGGGCTCAAAATCCGCTTTATCAGTAATCGGCCCTATAAACAAGCTAGCTAAACAGCAAAAAATAAAAGCGCAAACAAACGGATTAATCCCAAGCATAATCCCCAAGATTGCTCCAGCAAAACCCGCGTGAGACATCGTGACTCCTAAAAACGGAATCTTAAGGCTAACTACCAGTACTCCGATTAAGGAACAGCCGATTCCGGCTAAAATTCCGGCAAGCACTGCATGCTGCATAAATTGGTATTGTAATATTTCCATATCAAAAATGTGTTCCTACGCGTATAGCGCACCCATCACCATTTTTTACAATCTTAACAGAACAGTCATACAACCTTGAAAGAATATCTTCTTTTAAACCTTCCTGCGCTGCTCCGGAAAAAACAATCCTTCCTTCCTTTAAAAGGACCAGGCGGTTACAACTCTTAGGTAAAAGGTCAAGCTGATGGCTAACCATAATTGTCGTTAAACCTTTCTCTGTATGCACCTTCTCTATTAACGCTAATATAGCCGCCTGCGCGTTTAAATCCAGGTGCGACACCGGCTCGTCTAAAAGCAAAATTTTAGGCTCTTGCGTCAATGCGCGGGCTATGGCAACTTTTCTCTGCTCTCCTCCGGAAAGATGGCCTATAGGGCGATCCATAAGGCGCCTGATACCAACCACCTCAGCCGCATCCTCTACAATGTTTCTATCTTGAGCGGAAAACCTTTTAAAAAAGCTTATACGGGCGTACCTGCCCATACTTACCACTTCCCTAACCCGCAAAGGAATACGCGGGTCACAAGCGATTATTTGAGGCACATAACCGATATCTCTGCGAATAGCGGCAATATAGGGAAATAAATTTTCCCCGAACACGCGCACGGTACCGCAAAGTATATGGCTTAAACCGTTAATGGCACAAAGCAAAGTAGTCTTGCCTGCTCCATTAGGCCCTGCAATTCCCACAAATTCCTTCTCTCTAACAGCAAACGAAATAGACTCAAGGGCTGTATGGTACGGATAAGTCACAGTTACATCTTCAAGTTGAATTACCAAATTATTTTGCGCTGGATTCATTTTTCTAATAAACTAAATAACTTTTTGGCATTTTCTTTTAACGTATTTATATAAGAAACCTTGCCTTCGTAAAAACCTGGAAAATTACTCAACACGATATGCGCAATACCCAATTCATCCCCTATAGGCTTTCCCGCCTCAGCAGCGCTTTGAAGGTTGTCCACCACTACAAATGCATTGCAAGACCTGGCTTGCTCAATGAGCCGCTGTAATTCTAACGCGCTTATTTCATCCTCCCTGCCGTAAACAGCCACTACCTTTATGCCAAACCAGATAAGTAAATCTTTCTGCATATTGCTTGCTACCGCATTGATTTTTTCAAAACCCATCTCATACGCTTGAGCTCTAATGCGCTTAGCCTCCACTTCTATCTTTTTTTTGTATTTAGAGGCATTTAACTCAAAGTTTCCGGCCTGCCGCGGGAATTGATCCTTAAGTATCTTTGTAATTTCATCTGCCGCGGCAAGATGAATATCGGGGACCATCCAGCTTCCCTCAACGGTAATCACAATTATCCGCAAGGCGCTTTTCTTCTGTTTCAAGCCAGCTACTTTTTTTAAAAATGCTTCTTTTTCAAAACTATGAGCTAAAAGAAGATCCGCTGAATTAAGCTTAATTGCATCGCTTGGTTTTAAGTCAAAGTGCCCCGGACAACTATTAGGTGGGATAAGGCTTATTACCTCAAGACTGCCTTTGCCGACTTCACTAACTATGCTTTCGATCGCGGTTGTCGTTACTATGACAACTGGTTTTATGTCTTCGGCATGCAGAACAGGTGCTAAGATGCTAATTAAAAATGCAACAAGCAGTGCGGCAGTAGAAAATTTACTTGATAGGCATCGGTAAATCCTTACCATTTAAAAGTAACTCCTGTTTCAAAGTTGCGTTTTGGCTGCGTAAATACTCCCGAGGCGCCTGGGACATCAGCGTATATCTTCTGCCCGACATTCAAGATATTATTGATGCCTAAAAATACCTGCCAGTCAGCAGTGATATCATACATAACCTTAGAATTAAGCAGGAAGTAATCCGGTATTTTCTGTTGCCAGCTATCCGCAGCATAATAATCACCCACCCATTGGCCGGTTAAAGAAACTTTCCATTTCTTTTTGTTATAAATCAAAGACATATCTAATTCATTTTCCGGCCTTCCTTGTGTGTAGATACCGGTATCGAGCCAGCTATAGGATAGGCGCGCACGCAGCAGCTCGTTAAAGATATACTCAAGACTTGTTTCGGTACCCTTGAATTTAACTCTGTCTAAATTGCGGAATTTTGCGGAACTGATACGGATAAAGTTCTTTGCGTCCATATAAAAGAAGGTAAAGTCAAAATTTAATTTCTTAGTGAATTGATGATTTAATCCCACTTCATAATTCCATGCTTCTTCCGCCTTTAGGTCAGGGTTTGCCTGCGTGGCAAAGCGCAGCTCATTCAAGCCTGGAGCGCGGAATCCCTTATTGGCGGACATACGCACAGAGGTAGTATCCAACAAATGATAAACTAGTCCTGCCTGTCCTGCGAAAAGCCCTCCTACGTATTCATCGTCATTATAGCGCAGGCCGCCGCTCAAAATAAGTTTATCGAAAAGACGCTGTTCATCGTGAAAGAAAAACGCGAATTCATCCTTCTTATAGTTACCCTTTACGGTTCCCGGACCGCCTAAAATCTTGCCTCCCTGCTGGCGAAACTCGCTCCCCAATAAAAGTTTGTTATCTTTTAGTAATTCAAAATCAAAATGTAGCATCGCTCCATTCGTGTAATCTCTTGAATGCGTACCATCGGAAAATTTATGCATTCCGAAGTCGCGGTATGTCTTCAGCATCAAGTTAGAAGCTTCAGTAATCTTGCCGTCAAGGGTTACATCAAAGGCGCCACGATCGTACAGATTCCAAGTATCGGCGGGCGCAGGGCTCGGCTCGCGTTTAAAACCGCTAAAATAACGCGAGCTAAATCCCAAATGGAACTGGTCATTTAATTGCTGCCCCAGGCGTAATGTGGTATCCTGACTGTTATAATCTGAATTGGGCAAATTACCTCTCGATTTTTGTTGATCATAGGTAACAAAATAATCGAACGCGTCAAGCTTCCCACCTTGCTTAATCAAGTATTCCTGCATATCATAGGATCCATATGAAGCAGTAACCTGTCCTTCAAATTTTTCTTTGGCTTTTTCAGTGATGATATTAATAACGCCTCCAAGGGCATCTGAACCGTAAAGGACTGATGCAGGGCCCCGCACAACTTCTATCCGCTGTATGTTATCAAGAGGCAGCGCGTGAGTAATCGTGCATCCATATAATCCCATTTTTTCGGGTTTACCGTCTACAAGCACCATTATGCGCCTGCCGCGGCTTCCTTGTCCGCGAATAACTACATCCGCTCTTCCAAACTGGCCTGTTTTTTGGACGAAAACACCGGGTAGTATAGAAAGAATATCTGTCGCCGAGTGAGAAGTACTCGCCTCAATATCGCTTTTGGTTATAACGCTGGTTGAAAATGATGAATCCTGTATTGAAAGCGGATAACTTGTGGGAGTAACGACAATTTTTCCCAAATCCAAGGTATCATCTGATTCCTCTGCCCAAAGAAAACCATAAAAAGAACAGAACAGTACAAAAGCTACAAATAATACAATAACATGCCGAATCATACCGCCATCTCCTTTCTGTTGCTGTTAAGCCCATAGATGTGGTATAATTCTATGGGCTTAGTGATGTTTAGTGACTCTAAGTACCAGCGCCCCGCTGCCGCTCTCGGAGAGTAGGTCGGCGGGGTTGCCATTTATATGTTAAAGTAGCACTTTCCGATGAACTCGTATTATTACGATATTAAAAATCGTGCTACGATTGGGCAAAAAAATAATACAGGTTAAACTATTCCTTTACCGGTACTTGACATACTTAGGGTAGCATGTTTTACACCCTTTATTGATTTCAGGCTATCGGTCAATTTTTGCGCCTCTTTAGGATTACCCTTTATGGCAACTATCTCTAAACAATTATTATGATCCAAGTGAATGTGCTGCGTAGAAATGATTATTTTCTGGAAATCATGCTGGATATCGGTAATCTTATTAAGAAGTTCTCTTTTATGGTGGTCATAAATAAGGGTAACCGCCCCGGCAACTTCTTTGCCTTCAAGCCATTCTTTCTTAACTAATTCTTGCCGGATTAAATCGCCAAAAGCCTTTGAGCGGTTGGTATAGCTTCTTTCCCTAATAAGGCTATCAAACTTATCTATTAAATCCTTTGGTAAGGAAATCCCGAACCTAAATAATCCTGTCATCAAAAATCTCCCATTGTATTACTTTTCTTAAAATCGTAGCATAAAAATATAAAAAGTCAATCTTTATTACTTTTCAGTTACAAGTCTAAAAACTATATCAATTTCAAATTGCAATTCGCCTTTTCCAAAATCACTCGGGAACGGCAAAAATGGGCTTGCCCTCTTACGGCATCCATGGCTTCTGTATCAAGCTCGTCTATTCCCGATGATCCTAAGAGC
>CAZAPC010000064.1:0-6543 GCA_964486875.1 uncultured Planctomycetales bacterium | reverse complement strand
GGGTTTAATTATTTTCTTAACCTTAGGCTTACGCAATGCCGGCCTTATAGGGCCCTTGACAACCGCAGGCTTCTTGGCTACCGGTTTCTTGGCTACCGGCTTCTTGGCTACCGGTTTCTTGGCTTTAGGAGAGATATCTTTCTTTGCCGTCTTTTTTGTTTTATTAATTTTTACCATAATTTTATACCTTCTTCCTTATTAAATACCTATTTTAATTTCTTTGCGTCAACAATAATCTTTGCTGCCTTCTTCTCGCCTATCCCTTTAATCTTAGTAAGGCCTTCCGCCCCTAGGCTGATAAGGTCCGCCAAAGAATTCACGCCTGCATCTTCCAAACTGGCAAGGGTCTTCTCGCCTATGCCCGGTAATTCAGAGAGAGAAGCTGCGGGCTTCTTAACCTTCTTCATTTTCTTCTTTGGTTTCTCAGCAGGAACTTCTTCCTTCTTTGAGGAGAAAATCTCTTCTGCTTTCTCCTTCTCAGAAGGCGCCAACTGCATAGACTTAGTGCGTATATCTAGTTCCCAACCGATAAGCCTCGAGGCAAGCCGCACATTCTGACCATGCTTACCTATCGCCAGAGACAGCTGATCATCATCAACTATAACCTCTGCCTTCAACTTATCCTTATCTAACTTTATTTCAGATACCTTAGCCGGAGAAAGAGCATTTTTAATATACTCACGGATATCTTCATTAAAACGCACAATATCTATTTTTTCTCCGTATAATTCGTTGACAATGTTACGCACTCTGTTCCCCCGCATTCCTACGCAAGCGCCTACTGAATCAACCTTATCATTCTTAGAATATACGGATATCTTTGTCCTCTCCCCGGCCTGGCGGGATATTGATTTTATCTCAACTATCCCCTCGTAAATCTCGGGCACCTCAAGTTCAAATAGTTTTTTTACCAGATTAGGATGAGTACGGGATAATATAATCTGGGCTCCCCTTGCTTCTTTCTTTACATCCAAAAGCAGAGCGCGTATACGTTGTCCCTGCTTAAACTCCTCCTTAGGAGACTGTTCCCGCTTTATCAATAATCCTTCGGCCTTACCTAATAAATCTATAACCACATTTCCCTTCTCAAACCTATAAACTGTCCCGCTTACAATTTCTCCCACCTTCCCCTGGAATTCATTAAAAACCACATCTTTCTCCGCCTCGCGCATCTTCTGGATTATAACCTGGCGGGCAGTAGAAGCTGCAATGCGCCCGAAATCTATCGAAGTAACCTCATCCCCATTCCTGTATGCACGGATCTTCCCGCTATTTCTGTCCAGCTCTACTTTAAGCTCCTCTTCGGGCTTTAAATCAATGACTCTTTTAGCCGCGCTAAGCAGGGCACTCTCTACTGCCGCGACTAGAACATCCTTCTTAATCCCCTTTTCTCTCTCTATCTGTTCGATTATTGCTATTAATTCCTGGCTCATCTTTAAATTCTCCGGTTTTTAGATTATAAGCTTTGACTTATTTATCTTAAGGTAAGGAATTTCTATGATTCCCTCTTTTGTCCTGATTAAAACACCTTCCTCTTTAGCGCTGTCAATAAAACCATCCCACTCTATCCTGCCCTTTATTGCCTCATTTAAAAAAAACTTAGCCTCCATATTAATCAGGCGGAGAAAATCATCTTTTATCTTAAGCGGACGGTCTAACCCTGGAGATGAAACTTCCAGAAGATACCTATCTTTTATTATGTCCCTTTCATCCAGAAGTGCCCCAATGTTACGGTTCAACTCTGCGCATTCGTCCATATTTATTCCGCCGGAGCTCTTATCCGCTAAAACCCTTAGGATAAGCCGGCCCCCTTCGTATCTTAATATAAGGTCTACTAAAATTAAATCAAGCGAACTTAAATATTCTCTTAATAATAAATCCAGCTCTTTAATTAATCTCTGCTTATCCATATAATATTCTTTTTAACTCCTGCATTACTTCTGTCTTCGGCTTTATTATCTTTTCATGCGTAAATCGGTTTTTAAGCTCGAGTGACCCGTCCTTAAGAGATCCTTTACCTATAATCAACTGATAAGGAATGCCCAAAAGTTCGGCATCCTTGAACTTAACCCCTGCCCGTTCATCACGGTCATCTAAAAGAACGCTGATACCGGAAAGATTTAACTCTTTATACAACTTCAAAGAAATATCCATAATATTCTTATCCGTGACATCTAAAGCAGTAATTATTACTTTATACGGAGCCAATTCGTTCGGCCAAATAATCCCGCAGTCATCATGGTTCTGCTCAATCACCGCAGAGATAATCCTCGATACGCCTATACCGTAACAACCCATTATTATAGGCTTAAGCACTCCTTTAGCATCAAGAAAATTAGCTCCTAAGGCAAGGCTGTATTTAGTGCCTAACTTAAAAATGTGGCCTATCTCTATAGTGTTTTCCCGGCCAAGATCGTTCTTACACTTAGAACAGGTGTTTTTACCCCCTTCTTTAAATGGTTTTGCCGCTTTACAATGCGGACAGATTAAAACTGAATCCTCCCCGTCCTTGGCTAAAACCATAAACTCATGGGATAAGCTTCCTCCCATGACCCCGGAATCTGCTTCAATTGAAAGCACGTCCAGGCCGCATCTTTTAAAAATCCTTAGATAGGCGTCATGCATCGCCTTGTAATTCTTATCCAAGCCCTCTTCATCCCTATCAAAACTATAAGCATCTTTCATCACAAATTCGCATGCCCTAATTAAACCGAAACGAGGCCTTATTTCATCACGGAATTTTGTCTGTATCTGATATAAAACTAAGGGTAGCTGTTTATAGCTTGAAATGTGGTTCTTTACTAATTCCGTAATGACTTCTTCATGGGTAGGCCCTAAGCAAATTTTTCTCCCCTTACGATCAGTGAACTTAATCATCACCTGGCCCAAAAGTTCATCTCTTCCTGTACGCTGCCATAACTCTAAAGGCTGTAAAGCCGGAAGTAAAACCTGCGCCGCACCACAAGACGCCATCTCTTCAGAAATAATCTTCTGTATATTCTCCAAAACCATTAAGCCCAGCGGAAGGTAAGAATATACACCGGCCATAAGCATGCGCACCAGCCCTGCGCGCAAAAGCAACTGATGACTGACTGACTCTGCTTCTTGGGGGTTCTCTTTTAAAGTCGGTATAAGCGTCCTAGACCAATGCATTTTTAATCCTTGTTGAATACGTCTTTTGACAAAGGCACCCCTGATTTTTCAAATTTCTTGAAGAACTTCGGAATTATGCCAGTGGCCTTCCATTTACCTGAAATCTTTCCTTCGGGGCTGACCCCTTCCAAATCGTATATAAATATATCCTCTAAATTAATCTGTCCGTCATTCATACCGTTAACCTGTGTAATATAAGTAATCTTGCGCGAACCATCAAGCAACTGCTCCTGCTGGATTATAATATCCATGGCCGCGGTCATCTGACGATGGATAGCCTCAAGGCTTATGGGTATACCTGAAGTAAGTATCATGGTCTCCAGGCGGTAAATAACTTCTTGTGGCGTATTAGCATGTAATACGGCTAAAGACCCGGTGTGGCCAGAGCAGATTGCCTGCAACATATCTAAAGCCTCAGAGCTCCTTATTTCCCCTAAAATAATCCTCTCCGGACGCATACGCAGTGAATTCTTAAAGAGCTCCCCTATACTCACTTCCCCTTTGCCTTCGATACTCTGCATCCTTGTCTCCAGCCTGACAAGGTTAGGCTGGTTTAAATGCAATTCTGCGGTATCTTCAATTGTAATAATCCGCTCGTCGCTGGATATGTAATTAGAGAGTACCCCTAAGGTTGTAGTCTTCCCCGCCCCGGTTGAACCTGAAAACATTATATTTATTTTAGCCTTAATACAGGCTACCATAAAATCAGCCATGCGCCTGTCCATTGTACCCATTTTAATTAAATCCTCAACAACCCTTAAATCCTTTAAGAATTTTCTTATAGTGACCGACGGGCCGTCTAAGGCAAGAGGAGGAATGATTATATTTACCCGCGATCCGTCTTTAAGAGAAATGTCGTTGTAAGGGCACGACTCATCCACCCTGCGCCTGGTAGGAGCAAGTAATTTATAAATTAAATACATGAGCTGCTTATCATCTTCAAAGGTAATTTCGGAAAGCCCTGACTTTCCGTCTCTCTCTACAAAAACTTTCTTGGGACCGTTTATCATAATTTCGGTAACCCGGTTGTCCTTCATCAGGCTGTCTATCGGGCCAAAACCTAGAAAATCATTCATAAGCTCGCGGATTATCCTCTCTTTGTCCGAGCCCTGCAAGGTAATCCTCTCAAGAGAAACAAAATCACTTAAGATCTTATTTACCGCCGATTCCAGCTCCTGCGCAGAGATATCCTCCGCCGAGAAAAGCCTACCGTAACTAGTAATAACCTTATCCCTAACCTTGGCCTTAAGCATTCTTATCATATTTTCTCCTCTATTTCTCTTAATAAATAGCCCGCGCACTTGGAAAAAGGAATCTTCTTTAGTGCCTTTCCCTTCTTAAATATTAATCCCTCCCTTTTACCAAAAGCAACCCCTAAATCCGCCTCCCTTGCTTCGCCAGGCCCGTTAACTACACACCCCATAAGTGCAACTTTTAGCGGCTTAAGCTTTAGTGACGAAATCCTCTCTTCGAAATCGCTGACCAGTTTTATCAGGTCAACCTCGCACCTGCCGCAAGTAGGACAACTTATAATTTCAGGGCCGAAACTTCGTAAACCAAGAGATCCAAGAATAGCCTTAGCAGCATAAACCTCACGGACAGGCTTATCCGTAAGAGAAACCCTGATTGTATCTCCCATCCCCTCTAAAAGCAGAGTACCTAATGCGATGCTAGATTTTATTGAACCTGCATAAGGAGAGCCAGTAGCAGTCACTCCTAAATGAAGAGGATAATCACACAATTTGGATATCTTACGGTATGCTGCAATAGTCTCCATTACACTTGAAGCCTTAAGAGAAACAACAATGTCATGAAAGTTAAAACTCTCTACCATCTTTATATAAGAGAGCGCTGACTTAACCAGCCTATCGGGCATAGAAAGATTAGAACTTTTAACAGATCCGGAATTTATCCCTATGCGCAAAGGCAATCTGGCTGACTTTAAAGCTCCTATTACCTCCTTAACTTCTGATCTCTTATAAATATTTCCGGGGTTAAGGCGGATTTTATCAACCCCGCTTTCAACAGCCATAAGGGCAAGCTTGTAATTAAAATGGATATCGGCAACTAGCGGCACCCTAACCCTACCTTTTATTTTCTTAATTGCTATTGCATCAGGTAAATCTTTTACCGCTAGGCGCACAATCTGGCATCCGGAGTATTTTAAATCCTCAATCTGCTTTACTACTTTTTCAACCTCAGAGGTCTTAACCTTCACCATAGATTGAATACTTACGGGATATCCCCCACCGACAGGAACATCCCCTACCTTAACCAATCTTGTCTTCTTTCTCTTTATAAGCATAATTACTTTACAAAGAATTTCGTTATCTTCTCTCCGAAATTCTTAATAATATCATTATAAGTCACAAAAACTGCGATAAACATTATAAAAACAACGCCGAATTTATTAATTATTCTATCCATCTTAAGCCCTAAAGGCCTGCCTCTAATCTTTTCTAAACCTAAAAATGCGATATGCCCTCCGTCTAATATCGGCAAAGGCAAGAGGTTAAATATAGCAAGGCTTAAACTTAAAACTGCCATAAGATGCAGAACGGCGATAAAACCTAGGCTGGCTGCTTTGGAAGTAATAAAAAATATGCCTAGCGGTCCGGTCATGGACTCGCGCATCGAGAGCCTCCCGGTAATCATAAAGCCCAATGCCCTGTAAGTCATAAGCGTTAAGTCCTTGGTTTTGTTAAAACTTAATATAAGGGATGCGAAGAATCCATGTCTGACCTTAATAACTTCATCAAAAGGAGTAATCCCCAGCAACCCGAGCTTGCGCTTCTGGCCTATTTGGTCTTCAATATTTTTCTCCTTTATTCTCACCGGAAGCGTCAACGGTTTGCCTTCCCTTAATAACGAGACCTCAACCTGCTCTTTTGAACTCTTAGAGTAAATCACCCTTTGCAGCTCTTCCCAGTATTCAACTTTCTTACCGTCTATTGCGATAATTTTATCCTCTGCTTTTATACCCGCCTCCTGTGCCCCGAAACCTTCAATTACCCCACCCACCTTGGTAGTTAATGTAGGGTAACCGATAAAACATATCAACCAAAAGAATAAGATACCCAAAAGGTAATTAAGCAACGGGCCAAAGAAGATAATCCAGAAGCGCCTGCCCGGTTTTTGCGAGAAATATTCATCCGGTTTCCCGGTATATTCCTCGAGATTATCCCCGGCTAATTTGACAAATCCTCCCAAAGGAAACAGGCTAATGCTATATTCAGTACTCCTTTTTTTCTTTTTAAATAAAACCGGGCCGAAACCCAAAGAAAACTGTTCAACTTTAACACCCATTCTTTTGGCAATAATAAAATGCCCGAATTCATGCACCAAAATAAGCAGGCTTAAAATAAATAAGAAAATCAATAACGCTAACAT
>CAZAPC010000063.1:0-6553 GCA_964486875.1 uncultured Planctomycetales bacterium | reverse complement strand
CATCTTTTATTGCGCAGATATTAAGATAAAAATTAATAAATTTATCCTGATAAGAACTATCCCTTTTTACAATCGGAATGCCTTCCGAATAGCTAACCGCTATTTCTCTACTAAAAGGAATTTTCATTAAAATCGGGGCATTCTCCTGCTTACAGTAACTTTCAACCTTGCCGTCGCCGATATCGCAGCGATTAATGACTACGCCAAACGGTATCTCTAATTTCCTTAATACTTCAACTGCCAAGATCAAATCATTGAGTCCAAAAGGCGTCGGTTCTGTCACAAGCACGCAGAAATCACTGCCTTTCACTGCGGTGATTACCGGACACGATGTCCCGGGAGGAGCGTCAATAATAACTGTTCTTGTAGGGTTAATTAATTTTTTTACCTGCCGAATCAAAGGAGGAGACATTGCCTCACCGACATTAAGACGGCCATCGATAAACTGCATATCGCTTTTCTTGCCGATTTCTATAACGCCGATCTCTTTATTGACTTCCTTAATCGCTCCTTGCTGACAAAGCAAGCTACATGCGCCGCAGCCATGACAAAGATGCGTAAAGACGAGAACGCTTCCTCTATTACCGTTATTTCCGGATAATACCGCAACGGCATGATATGCACAAACTTCGCGGCACTTGCCGCAATAGGTACATTTTAACTCATCAACTTCCGGCACCGGGATATAAGCCTTTACTTCCTCTTCTATGTGCGGCTTAAGGAAAAGGTGCGCATTCGGCTCTTCTACGTCGCAATCAAGAAGTTGAATATTTTTTAACGCTAGCGCTAAATTAACTGCAACTGTCGTCTTTCCGGTCCCGCCTTTACCGCTGGCTATCGAAATAATCATATTAACTGATGGCGTGCTATTAAAACTTCCTGGAATTTGCTGCTTGCCTGAGCGATTCTAAACCCCTTGCCTTTTAAGTATTCTTCTATATCCGCTAAGGTAGTTTTGCTTACCTCGTGTTTATTGCCTTCGCTAGCATGAATCCTGTCCATTAATGCGAGGCCTTCTTGAGTAAAATCACTTAAGATGAGCTTCCCCTTAACAGAAAGCACACGTAAAAATTCAGCGATAACTTTGTAGGGGTTCGTTAAATGATGCAGGGTATTTACGGAGAATATTACATCATAGCTTTTATCTTTAAAACTTAAAGACTCGCCGTTTTCAATGCGAAAATCAACTTGGCTTTCGAGGCCAAAATAACGCAGATTCAGCTTCGCAAAGGCTTGTTCGGTTTCCGAGATATCAAACGTGGTAAAACTGTATCCGGCCTTTGCCAATTCAAGCGCAAAATGGCCTTTCCCCGTCCCGGCTTCAAGAATATTTCCGTAAAGAGGCTGGGATTTTTCTAAGATGAAGACCCGCTCCTTATCGACATCGTATCCGAGACTGCTATACAAGGCTTTACGCTCTAAATAGCGCTTATGATTTGCTAAAAGTTCTTCTTCCAAAGCGACCACTTTCCTATTCCCTGATCATATTCCCGTTGCATTTAGGGCATTTGACCGAAGAACAGGGCGTTCCGGCTTGATGGAGTATTTTTGTGCCGCAGGCAGGGCATATACAGTTTCCCCCGGGGCCAACCCCCATACCACGCCTGCCTCTTCCTTGGCCTCTTCCTTGAGTTCCTGGCCCTGTACCATCACGTAACGGCATAGCTTACTTACCTGGCATTCCGAACTTTGATCCGACAGTCGGAGTATCCACCGCTTTATATTGACCCTTTTTATAACCGTCAATGGCTTCTTTTACCGTTCCAGAAACTCCGGTAAAGACGCTTATTCCCGCGGCAAATAAAACCTGATGCGCGTTAGGACCGACGTCTCCGGTAAGAACTGCCTTAACGCCCTTAGATACAACAAGCTGACCCGATTGAATACCTGCTCCCCCTAGAAATTGAACATTAGTATTCTCCTGCGCTTCGAACTTTCCTGTATCTGTATCAAAAAAGATAAAATTTTTACACCGGCCGAAACGAAGATCAACTTTGGCATCTAAATCTTTGCCTTCAGAAGTCACGCATATTTTCATATTAGCACCTTTTCCTTAATGGCAACTGTCACCCTGCCCGTGATCCTTGCACGCATCCAAACCGCCTAAGGCATTGTTCATAAAATCATCGAGTGCATCCTTGACCTTTCCCGAATATCCAAAAACCTCTACGCCCGCTTGGGTAAATTTCTGTTGAGCGCCCATGCCCATGCCGCCAGCGATAACATGCGTCACTCCGTATTTAAGTATTTCATCTACCGCTACGCATCCGCCACCTCCATGTTGGGCGGTATTAGGCACAATACAGGTATTTACAATTTTCTTTTGTTTTTCATTTACCTCAGCGATAAAAAAGTATTTACATTGACCGAAATGCGCACATACGTTACCATGGACTCCATTTTCATCTTCTAATACGACTCCGACTCTCATAATGAACGAACCCCTTTCTTATTTAGTCTCCAAATCATGAACCCGTGTTTGTAGTGCATCAAGTTCGTTTTTTAAATACTCCGCCTGTCTCTTTAGCACAGACAACTCATCCTCTTTGGATAAAGTACGGCTAAAACTGCCAAAAACCCGCGTACCCCTTTGTCCCCTCATCCAACCGGAAAGCCCTGTGGCATAGAAACAATTTCGCCAACCCCTGCCGCCGCCTCTTACCTCAGGAACTCCTCTGCCAAACTGTCCTCCTGCTCCCTCAACAGGTACGGCACAATAACCTCTTCCGCCGCCTGTCATCGCCCCTTGACCTCTTGGTCCTGTTCCGTCAAAACCTGGCATAGCTACCACCTCCCTTTCTGTTAATGAAAATCATTTTCATTTAGAGATAAAAAAATATAGCGGTTATTTGTTAGCGCTACATTTTTCGCATAAGCCGTAAAACTGGATAAGATGATTGGCGATCTTAAAGTCGTATTTCTTTGATAAGCCTTTTTCTGTCTGATTAAGTAATTCTACTTCTTCATCGATAAAATCAGTATAGTCGACTACCTTATTGCATCGAGTACATACCAGGTGGTGATGGTGATGCATTCCCTTAGGCCCTTCGGCAAACTCATAGCGAAACCTGCCATCTCCGAAATCAAGCTTATAGACCATGCCTAGACTTGATAATACATCCAGCATCCGGTAAACAGTAGTCAAGCCTACGCTGGGATATCTAGAGTGGATTTTCATATAGATATCTTCTGCGCTCAGATGTCCTTCGGCCTTTGATAGGACATCAAGGATAGCCTCACGCCCTAGAGTAAGCCGATACCCGCATCCTCTAAACTTACCGTGCCACCAACCTTGTCCTCCACATCCACCTTTTGGCATATATCTCCTTAATGAAAATGGTTTCCATTTTTAAATATACAGTATAGAGCTATTTCTGTCAAGCTTTTTTATTTATTAGAAGGGGGATATAACAAGAAGCCTTGCTTCCAATAAATTCGAAAGCAAGGCTTCTCTCGACAATCTGGACGCTACTTATTTTACAATGCTCTTGCCAACTTCACCCTTTTACTAACTCCTGCGGCTACTGCAACCATTATCCCCCATATTAGAAAAATAGATAGGGTCATCGGAATACCAACCTTCATCATTTCTGGCCAAATTTCAGGAAGACCAGCAGTTAGAAACGGCGGATAAAGCACTACTTCACCGTGGGCGACATGCTCGACTGCCAACATTACTACTCCGCCCCACAACATTGAATTTAACCAATTAAGATGGTATTTCTCGGGCACTTTTTTCCCTATAGCAGTCGTTACTATTGCCACAGCCGTTGGGACAGCAAAACAAGCCATTTTTTACCTCCTTTTTAAATTTGTAATTAACAACGAAATTCCCCAAATCATAAATACAGGCGCCAGCATCGTGACGCCTAACATAGCGCCATTGTGGATCATGCCGTCTGTTGCCTTTTCCAGAAACTTTCCGCCTTCATAGCCTAATACATGGTCAACAAGAATCATTGCTGCAGCTCCCCAGAGCATTAAAGCCAAAAAACCCAGCTTATAATCTTTGGGAAGAACGGCCTTAGCCACCGTTGCACCTGCCGCCGCAACTGAAGTCGTTACTAACCACATCTCTTCCCCCTTCCGTTATTTAAAAATCTACCTGTGCCCTCATGCCGCCGACAAAAATACCGTTTGTATCATCTGTAACATCCTTGCCGAATGGATTCCAGATATATTGAAAATCCGGGCTAATAGACAGATACTTATTCAGATGTATTCTGTAATAAGCCTCTAGATGCCCTTCGGTTTTTGCCCGGCGCGCTGGGTCTGAAGATTCACCTGCCTTCTTGTAATCGTCAGAAGGCAATATTTGCCCTACCGCAAAAGCAAGGACGTCATTTTCTCTCCCCCATGGCTTACCTTCTAATTGGAAGCCTGCGCTCCAGGACTGCTCAAGGGAATAGTTTAGGTCACCCGTAGCCTTTATATCAGGGTTATAAACTTTAGGGTCCTGCCAGCCATAACGCAGAAAAACCGTAGTGACATCTGTTAATTTCTGGTCAAAGCTTAAGCCAAAGCCGAAAGCAGCCTCTTTTTCTTTCTCGGCAGCGAGCCATTTCGTATGGTAAACATTGTTATTCCATCCATAGAAGCGGTAATTACCGGGTAATTCAAAGAAATTAGTCTTAAAATGCGCCTGCCCGACATTAAACAGGTTGTCTCCTATCTTCTCCCAATCGCTATTGCCGTCAAATACGCCATAACCTAATTCCAGCCATTCTAAAGGCATATAGGCAAGGCGGATACCCGCAGTATTATCCGGGAATTCGATAGTTGGGGAATTCCTGAAGGTCCTGCCCAGAAATTGCTTAGTTTCGTCATTAGCGACTTCGTTTTGATCAAAATAAGCAGTAGGATCAAGTTTACCGAAGGTTAAAGCAACCCTATCCTTAAATAATCCCTGTTCATACCAGAATTCGGTAACTTCAACCCTAGCTTCGCTGTCCCCGGCATCGCGGTTGACATTACTATAGAGAACAAGATTATCCTCTAAGCCAGCGCCCTGACCGGCTTCCAAATGCAAGAATGCCTTGCCGCCTACCTCTTTAAACTCCTTGCCTAATGTTATATCTGCCGAATACGAGCCGTCAGTGCGGGATTCTTTCAATGTGTGCCCATCACCATTGTAATTGACATTATCGGTTCCTTGCACAATCATTGTGCCACCTGCGCCAAGCTCAAGGCCTTCCATAAGTTGTATAGGTTCACCCGGGATACGATGAAGCTTCTCTTCAAAATCTGAAAATTTTGCTTCGTATTCGCTGATTTGCTGCGCCTGTGTCTGTACTGTCTTATTTTGGGTAGCGATATATGTATCCTGCTCGCTAGCTTTTTTCTCTAAGGCCTGAATACGCGCTTTCAGCTGGTTAATCTCATCCCTTATGGAAATATCTTCGGCAAAGCAAACATTTGTAAAAAAGCAGATACCGATTAAAAATACAATTACCCGCATCTGGACAACCTCCTTTAACTTCTCCTCTGGCTGTCCAGTCGGGAAATCACTTATTGACGATTAAGCTCTTGCTTATGCAGTAGCATTTATTTGAACCGCTTCTTTTCCCTCTTTTCTATTTGCACTACTCTTGAATCATGGATGGCGATAACTATCTCACCGTAATTAACGCTCTCTACGGCCTGTATGATTTCTTCTGTTATGTGTTGTTTTTCTTTCTCTTTGGTTGTTGTGTCCTTGCTATTCATTGCTACTTTTCTAAAAATCGTGTTACTGGAAATCAAAAAAAATTATGCTGAAGTAACTACGAGCTTACCGTGCTTTACCCCTTTTAAGGCTATAAGCTTATCTGCTAACGCTTGGAGGCTGGAGGCTTTTCCCTTAAGAGCGATTATTTCCAAGCAATTATGGTGGCTCAGGTGGACATGCTGACTGGCTAAGATTATACTGACAAACTCATGCTGGATATCCAATGACTTGTTAACCAGTTCCCTTTTGTGGTGGTCATAGATTATAACAACCGCCCCAGAAACTTCCTTATTCTCTTCATACGCTTCTTCCGTTATGTTCTTGCGTATAAGAAAGCGGACTGCCTGGCTCCTATTGGGAAATCGGTGCTTCCTGACAATGGCATCCAGCTCATTGAAAAGATCCTCTTCCAGCGATACGCCAAACCTTTTTATCTTTTTCATAGTAACACCTTTCTTAGGAAGATAACACTAAAATAAGATTTTGTCAAGGTTTTTTAAAGTTGTTTTTGCTTATGTAAAGTCTTCCGTGACCCAAGAAGCCCCATAACATTTGTAACATCTGTAACGCTAAACAAAGTAGACTGCGCTAGGGGGGGGGAATTTCCCTTCTCTCCCCGCATAAAAGCAGGACTACATTTCTGTGCCATTAGCGTGCTATTAAGAATCAAGGTTCCCTAAAACCCTGCAAACTTCACCCAGCGCCCCCCAAACCAATAAAAAAGGCGTAACCGCCCTGTAATCCAAGCAATTACGCATAAATACAGCAAAAAAGCGGGGCTAGGAAAACCCCGCTTTATATAATGGTGCCGAGGAGAAGAATCGAACTTCCCACGCCGGCCTTTTC
>CAZAPC010000062.1:0-6670 GCA_964486875.1 uncultured Planctomycetales bacterium | reverse complement strand
GACTAGTAGATTAGTCCTATATTTAAGTTAATAAATGATAGCAATATTGAAGCTAAAGAACCCAAACGGGTCGATAATGGTTGATAAAATAATAGTACTTTAGTCCTGGACTGATTCTGGTTTAAAAATAAAAATTTCAAAACGGGCTGAAAAATAGCAGTACAGAGAGATTGCAGAAGGTGGTGAGAATAAGCTCTTCGCCAAATCATCCATATGTTGCTTTGCACCCGGATACGACGTCTCTGGTATGATAAATCCGCCCAGTAAAATGGTGGCAAGGTCAGCAGATGAGAGTGAACCAGCGCCGTTCCGATGTTGAAATAATTGCCGAGATGTTGAGAATAGGTGCGAATGGCGCGGCTAAAACAAAAATTATGTACAACGCTAATATGAGCTATTTTCAGATGAAGAAGTATTTAAGTTTCCTTATAAACCAGGGTTACCTTGACATTGTGAGGGCCGGTAATCCATCAGTGAGGTATCAGGCAACGGAAAGAGGCCTGAATTTACTCAAGTGCATTGACGCCTTCATTGAAATATTCGGCCTATGTGAGGCTTAGTTGTAGCCGGCCTGCCGGCCCAATCATGCTGACTGCCACCAACGCCGATTTACATTTTATTGGCGTCAACATATTGCACACGGCTGCCAGCTAAACAAAAACCGCAAAGGGTGGGTTTGCACCAGCGGCATCAGTACTTTCGCCACTTTCCCCCGCCGCCAGGCCCACCACCTCTCCGGCCGCCATATGCGCCACCGCCTCTGTCATCAGGACGAGGGCGGGCCGCGCTGACCTTGAGGGTCCGTTCTCTCAGTGTTTTCTCGTTAAGTCCGGCAACCGCGGCCTGGCCTTCAGATACTGAAGGCATCTCAACGAAAGCGAAACCTCTCGGTCGGCCACTATACCTGTCGGTTGGAATGGCCACGGACTCCACTGCCCCAAAAGCAGCGAATTTCTCACGAAGCTCCTCTTCGGTCACATCAAAAGGCAAATTACCTACATAGATTTTCATAATATGTCCCCCTTTAGAATTTTATTTCACCTTCCAGTCAATAGTTCTGATGCCGCCTTCTCTTGGCGTTACTTTTAGCCTTAATGCGGGCGGCATCTCGCCGGGATATAAAATGACGATGTGCCTTGGCTTCTCGCAGAACGCCACTAATCTGCACCATCCTCTGAAAGCGACGCAATAATGCTTCCTGTGACTCCCCTTCCCGTATTATTACTTCCAATGATAAAATTCACCCTTCCCAGGGTCGCGTCAGGGTCAGTTTCCCGACCCTGACGCGACCCGAATTAAAACTTTTCTTACTTACTCAATCTTACTTTGCGAAAGCAATCGCTGCAATACACCGGCCGGTCTTCTCGCGGCTGGAACGGGACTTCCGTTTCCTTGCCACACTCGGCACACACTGCGGGAAACATCTGGCGATCAGACATTGAGCCGTAGCTTTTGTTTCCGTAGCGTGTTTGCTTTCTCGCCTGGCGACATTCGGGGCAACGTTTGGGTTCGTTAGTATACCCTTTTGACGCAAAGAATTCCTGTTCTTCAGCGCTAAAGGTAAACTCGTTGCCACAGTCGGCGCATTCGAGCGTCTTATCTTTAAAAGACATTGGATGACCTCCTCTCTTCTTATTTGGTTAGAGCCTTGGTCACCCAATCTATGAGGGAAATTATGAAGTTCAACTCAATATGTGATAACCAGTACTAAACCAAATCATATTATACACTAACTGGGGCTGCCGCGCAAGTGAAATACGGCTTCGGGGCCATTAGCCTGCTTTTTCTTAGAGATTATGGCCGCGGGCGGTTGCGAACCGTTAGATTGATTGGAGAGAGTTTAATTACTCCACAAAAATAAATCGGTCAGTTAATGTGGAGGCGATACAAACCGCAGATAATTTGCTCTATTATATTTTATAGATGAATATTGTTTCATGTATAATAGAGCGAGGTAATGGGCCGCAGGAATTATCATTAAATTAGTTCATAAACAAAGCCCAAAAAGGAAAGGAGGTTTCACCTGAAATGGGACACAAAAGTCCAGTGAGAGTTGGGATTGGCATCTCATCCAAACCCGGACAAGTTAAACCATCTGAGCCAAAGAAAAAATAAGCCAGGTTTAAAATTTAGGGGAGTCTTAAAAATGGTTCCCCTAAATTTTTATTTGAGACTTAATAAGTTACTCAAATGGATAACCTAAATCCTTTATACTCAATAAGTTGTCTCCGGTGCGGCATTTGTTGCACCAGGCATCAGGCCATCGTTAGCCTGGAAGAAGCCCAGCGAATCGCTTCTTACCTGTGTATTACGCTACATGATTGGGAGCTCGCTTATTCTGACCCGAAGTGGCCCGGTGCCTGCAACTATCTAATACGCCATGTTAACCGTGCCTGCGTTTTCCTGAAACAGGATAAGGGCCTGAGCTATTGTGATATTCAACCCTGTAAACCTTCCTGCTGTACTGATTGGCAGCCTAATCTCAGTAGAAAAGAGTGCCGCCAGGGCCTGAGCCGACGCAGGAAAATGACAAAAAGCCAGCAATAGTTTGCCTAAGAGCCCCCCGGGCAGAGTTCATTTTTAAAAATTCCAGATTAGGGCTGCTTTGGCATACTAAAGTACTAACTAAATTAGGAACAAAGATGGATATATTTCATATTGCGGATAGCTATAATTGCTGTAAAAGGGTGTACAATCACAATGGCAACAAATTTTGGCCAACAAGAATATGAGATTGCGTTACAAGCAAGAATTAGATATATATCCAGACGTTTGACGAAGCAGGAAATAGCCAACATCGCTCGTGTTTCCAAGGAAGATGTTGATTTATTTGAGCGAAATCAGCCAATGAATCCCATAGCCAAGCGCCGGCTCCTTAATGCCTATTCCAAAAATACCATCAACCAGTATTTATTTGACCGTTTTTATCAATCTTAAATCCCTCTTGATTGCCATAACCACATTCCAAAAAGCCAGCTGCCCGTAGCCCCTCTCTGCCCTCATTACCCCGGGAAAACGTAGAAAGCTCCCTTGAAGTCGCCAGTGTAATGAACGTTGTCTCAATACTGAATCCACCAGAATTATGAGGGTTTGCTGCCGAAAATTTAGAAATATCGGCCAATCTGAGAGGCTAACCGTTCAGTCAGATAGGGGCTAGATTGGTCCCTTTCTAGCCCCTTTCCTTTTAGTAAAGTTGAACTATCCTGCAGATTATTCAACCAGGCTGACTATTTTACCGGTAACTCTAACTGGGAAAGTGGTACAATTACTGAGGCAGGTCAATATTGGCTTTAGTTTAACATGATTCAATACGAGCGATTATTCATAAACCTGGCTCTTATGATTTACGGTGAGCCTGTCTTTTTAAGTGCCGACGAAGAATCGCCGCTTACCAAATTAGAACTAATCTGATGCCAAACAGACTTATTATTAATAATCGTTGGGCAGTAGCGGCCATTGCGGCAATTTGTATGGTCGTCATTTATGGTATCCGTCACTCTTTTTCCGCCTTCTTCCCATCCATATTGAATGATTATGGTTGGACACGTGGCAGCACCGCGCTCATGTTCTCAATCAATGTGGCGCTTTATGGAATACTTGCCCCAATAGCGGGTAGCCTCGCCGACCGCTGGAAGCCGCAGCTAATGATGTCCCTGGGTGTCCTGACAATAGGCGTCAGTACGGCCAGTTGTGCGCTGGCCAATGAGTTATGGCAGTTCTACGTATTATTTGGAGTTCTCCTGTCCCTGGGTACCGTATTCTCTGGTGGGCCGGTAATGATACCCGTTGTATCAAGATGGTTTACCCAAAGAAGAGGCGCGGCAATTGGTGTTGTGGTGGCAGGCGGCGCCCTGAGCTTTTCCATGGCTACTTATGCTGAGTACCTGATATCTGTGTTTGACTGGCGTTTAGCTTTTGTCTTGTTGGCGGGTACAGCAATAGCCATCTGTATCCCCCTAATCCTGTCCTCTTTTAGAAGCCCACCGGAGCAGCCAGTAAAATCTTCCGTTAGAACGAGAGAGATATCCGCATCAGCCAACAGGAATCCCCAGGAATCAGTCACTACCAGTAATGAGGAGGAAAGTTTACCCCTGATACAGATATTGAAGGACTACCGTCTCTGGCTGATTGCCCTTGCTTATATGCTGTATATGGGGATAGCCAACTATCTAATCGTTGCCCATCAAGTAGTCTTCTTTTTAGATTTAGGCTATGACAGTCATTTTGCCGCTTCTATCGCGGGAGCAGTTGGCATACTTGCCGCGCTTGGGGCTCTATCCGGATTTCTATCTGATAAGATAGGCAGGGAGAAGGTATTTACCGCCTGTTGCCTGTTATCAACAATATCTCTGTTTATCCTTCTCTCTCAGAAGGATGCGTCAAGCCCCTGGGCATTGTATCTATTCGTCTTAAGCTTTGGTTTCCCAATGGGTCTTTTCTCACCGGCGCTTATTGCCGGGGCCGCTGATCTGTTCTACGGTAAACACTTTGGCACGGTGAACGGCATTGTATTTATGGGATTTGGCTTAGGCGGTGCCATCGGGCCATGGCTGGGAGGATATATCTTTGACATTACCGGTAACTACTCGCTCGCCTTTATTATTTGTATCGCGGCTTACACCATAGCTTGTATCAGTTTCTGGATGGCTGCCCCCCATAGAATGAAAAAAACTAAATAAGTTCGTTTACTTAACAGCTCTGAATAACACTCAATGGTGCCCTAATTGCCCTAAAAATGATAGATTATAACTGCTATTGGAAATAGTATAATAACGTAAACTAAAGGAAGGAGGTTTACTTTATGCCTGCGGCTAAGATATTAGAGAAAGTTACGGGGTTTCTGTATTTTATCTCACCTTTGCTTCCCACCAGAAGTCAAGATTTGACGGCCCTGGGTCAGAACTGACATTAAGCGTAAAGGTACGGCTATTAATATCACTTATCCACCATGTTCCGTAATCATTGGTAGCTTGCCCAGTAAAAGCTATGTTAATTATTGTCGGAGTATCATCCAGTCCATGACTTACTACTTCATTAGTCGCCCCAGAACTTATACTAGCCGTTCCACAATTTTCTGTTGTGTATCCTCTGTTATTCCAGATGGTGTTATTAGTATTTGTTCCATCGAATTCCATTCCACCCCTAGTATTCTTCTGCAAGTTATTTTCAGTAACAATGCAATATTTGGTTCCGTTCAGGTGTATACCGTTATTGCAATCAGTAATCAGGTTACTTTGAATCGTGTAATAATCACCAATATTTTCGATACCTCTAGTAGCGCAATTATAAATTAAATTACCTCTGGCGATTCCACTGGTCCCCCGCAACCATAAACCACAATCAGAACAATCTCGAATAACGTTAACTTCTATTAAGCTATACTGTCCTTGGTCACTTATACCATGATTTGGACCAATGATTTGGTTATTGGCTATTATGACCCATTGATGTCCACAGCAGTCGATGTTTATACCATAATTACAATTACTGGAGCAGTAGATGACATTGTCCACTATCATTTCTCGTTTTATGTTCATGCAGAGGTAAATGGCAGATTCGGCGTGTATCTCCTCGAAGAAGTTTCCTTGAATGATAACGTAGTGGGAACTCTGCGTTCCCGAACCTGAGTGTATTACATCGTAGCCGTTGCTTGAACCTTTGCCGGAAAAGTTATAGAAATGGCAGTTGGATATAATACCGCCCGTGCCACTGAAAAATACCGCACAGGTTCTACCATTTCTGAAATAGCAATTGTCAATCACCGTACCACTGGTATATCTGAGATCTATCATTGGTACATGCCAGCTACCGCTGGAGGTCATATTATCAGCATTTCCTTCAAACACGAACCCAGTAATAGTGGTGTTTCTGATTGGGTTGACTTCGGCTTCATCTTGGATGCTGATGTAACGACAGAGACCGACGACCCGGGCACCCTCAGCAACTACCCAGTTTTTAGATGTGCTGGAATCTATTTCTATGGTTGTAGCATCGGGTATAGC
Source organism: uncultured Planctomycetales bacterium (assembly GCA_964486875.1). Lineage (GTDB taxonomy): Bacteria > Omnitrophota > Gorgyraeia > Gygaellales > Profunditerraquicolaceae > Sherwoodlollariibacterium. The sequence continues at coordinate 668 of CAZAPC010000062.1, read as the reverse complement.
CACAATATGACGATAGTCAGTCGTATTTTGGTAAGTTTTATTATCTCTAATCCAAACTGACTGCCCAACGACAAATTTGCTGCTGTCGGCAACATGCAAAATTGTAGTTATACCAGAATCATTAGTGAGGTTTTGCTCTTCGTAAAGTTTTGGTCTCCAGACAGTGTTGCTACCTTCCAGGGATATATTATCATGTTCAATGATTAGCTCTCGGTCAACAACTACGGTACCTTCCAGGAATTTTATATGTCCGCCAGTTACATTAAGGCTGTGAATGGCTTCTTGGATTTCAACATTATCTCTATCACCATCAAGTAAATAATCTACTTCTGAAACATTAGCACTGGAGTCGTACGGCGCAATAGTTATGGTATAGCTGTGTCCAGGCAGGCTAATGGTAGTTGCCCGTATGGGAACAAGTACTGGGAGAGGTGGTGGCGCTGGTGTTGGAGTACCACAGCTGAGCACCATTCCCATAAACAAAGCTGTAAGTAAGACCCCAAATGGGAGAGTGTTCCATTTCTTCATACTTAACTGGCCTGCCCTTATAAGGGGTAAAATAAACCATTTCCTGCGTAAATGTCAACTATCTGTTTATTATTTGCTCACGTAATCTTTTTGTTGCTAATGTTCACAACAGTACTACTGACGACCATACCGGCTTGATC
>CAZAPC010000061.1:0-6725 GCA_964486875.1 uncultured Planctomycetales bacterium | reverse complement strand
ATTTTGAATAGGTTTTCTCTCTGTTATAATCATAGGAAAATTTTAACACTAATATTAAACATTCTCAAGAAAAATAATTCCCATCAGGGACACCCATCCTGCCAATCGGGAGGATGTCCCCAAACATATCCACGTGGGGACACCCGTAGCTTTAGCAAGTTGGGTGTCCCTATTCTTTGTCTTTTTGCTTTTGTTTTTCTTCGATAAGCTTCTGCGTAATCTCTTGCGGGACCTGCAGGTATTTAGAGAATTCCATGGTAGCGTTGGCGCGGCCGCTTGAAAGGGAACGAAATGCAGTTGCATACCCAAACATCTCTGAAAGAGGAACCTCGGCGGAGATTATTTTTTGTTTTCCCTTTGGCTCGGCATTTAAAATCTTACCGCGGCGCGAACAGATATACCCTATGCAAGCGTTAGCATATTCTTCTATCGTAGCAACCTCTAAAGACATATAAGGCTCTAAAAGAATAGGCTTTGCTTTCATAAATGCCTCTTTAAATCCGAATATGCCTGCCATCTTAAACGCAAGCTCAGAAGAATCAACTTCATGGAATGAGCCGTCATAAAGCTCTACCTTCAGGTCAACGACCGGGTAACCAACATATACTCCCTTTTGCATTGCTTCAATTACCCCTTTTTCTACAGCAGGGATAAATGAACGCGGGATTGCGCCTCCCTTAATAGAATCGATAAACTCAAAGCCTTCCCCGGGCTGCGCAGGAATAACCCTTAACAGGCAATGACCATATTGACCGCGGCCTCCGGATTGCTTAATATATTTACCCTCCCCCTCTGACTTTTCCGTAATCGTCTCGCGATACGCCACTTTGGGCTGGCCGACAATCGCCTCAACCCCAAACTCTTCTTTCAGCCTATCAACAACAATTTCAAGGTGCAACTCTCCCATGCCGGTTAAAATTACCTCTTTTGTCTCATCATCGGTATTAACCAAAAATGTCGGATCCTCCTCAGTAAGCTTTGCTAAACCTTTACCCAGCTTGTCCTGGTCAGAGCGGCTCTTAGGAGCAATGCTTAAAGAGACTACAGGAGTTGGAAATTGAATCGCCTCTAATAAAATCGGGTTTTCGGGGTCGCAGAGAGTATCCCCTGTTACCGTATTACCTAAGCCAACTACGGCAACAATATCTCCGGCAAAAGCATTTTCTATATTCTCCCTCTGGTTTGCGTGCATCTGAACAATCCGCGCAACCCTTTCTTTTTTATTCTTTGTGGAATTTAAAACATACGTACCGGTTTCTAAACAACCCGAATACACCCGCACATAAACTAATTTTCCCATATGCGGGTCAGCCTGAACTTTAAAAGCAAGTCCCGAGAAAGGCTCATTTATATCAGGCTTTCGCGGCAACATCTTTTCTGCTTCCTTTAAATCATGCCCCTCTACCGCAGGCAAATCCAACGGCGAAGGAAGATACGCCGTTACCGCGTCCAAAAGCTTCTGCACTCCTTTATTCTTAAAAGCTGAGCCGCAGATAACCGGGACAGCTTTATTGCCCACTGTGCCGCGCCGGATAGCAGAAGACAACTCTTCAGCGGTAATCACACCTTCCCCTTGCTCAAGATATTTTTTCATTAAGGCTTCATCAAATGCCGCAGCTTTCTCAACCATAATACGGCGGTATTCCTTTGCCTTCTCTAAATAATCCTGCGGGATCTCTTCAACCCGGTATTCCTTGCCCTGGGACTCATCTTCGTAAATATATGCTTTCATCTCTAGCAAATCTACAACACCCTTAAAATTATCTTCTGCTCCCAATGGTATCTCTACCGGGATAGGGTTGCCCCCTAAATCAGTTTCTATGCCTTTTAATACCGCGTAAAAATCAGCTCCGGTCCTGTCCATCTTATTTATAAAGCCTACCTTAGGGACATTGTATTTATTTGACTGGTGCCATACTGTCTCTGACTGAGGCTCAATCCCGCCAACAGCGCAAAATACTGCCACCGCTCCGTCTAAAACGCGCAAAGACCTTTCAACCTCTACCGTAAAATCCACATGTCCCGGGGTATCAATTATATTGATGCGGTGATCCTTCCAAAAACAGGTGGTTGCTGCAGAAGTTATGGTTATCCCGCGCTCCTGCTCCTGCTTCATCCAATCCATAGTCGCGGCACCCTCATGCACTTCCCCTATCTTATGGGAGCGCCCGGTATAAAAAAGAATCCTCTCTGTAGTGGTAGTCTTTCCCGCGTCAATATGCGCCATAATTCCTATATTGCGTGTTTTCTCGAGCGCATATTTTGGCTTAAGGCTTATCTTATCTTTTGGCTTGGCTTCGGCTAAGGATACTTCCGCGCTATCCTCTTCTTTAACCGGCTCTTCAGTAACCGGCTGAATCTTTTCTTCTACAGGAACAGGGCTAACTTCTTCATCGATCTTCTTTTCTTCTACAGGGGCTTCTTCTTTAGCCGCGGGAATCTCTTTTGCTTCTTCGCAAGGAGGCCCTAGCTTAACCTCCTCCGTAACCAATCCCTCCTGGATCTGTTTTCTTAAACTAGCAATCTCTTCAGCAAAAGCTTTTAACCTTTCTTCTTTACCCTCTAATTCTTTCTCAAGCTCGGTATATTCCTCATTTAATTTATTAAATTCTGCCTTAGGCACCCACTCGCTAATTTTCTCTTTATTCTTAAACTCATCGATTGTCTTTAAATATATCTTTATATCCTGCTCATTTTTTTCTATCCGGTGCCTATGTATTTCTATCTGCTCGGATTTTTCCTTAATAACCTTGTCGAGCTCGGAGAATTTATCATTAAGCTCTCGCGCCTCTCTCTTAAGGTTAACATTTTGAGTAAATTCTTCCTGCGATTCCTTTTCTTTCTCGATAAATTTACTCCTTAGCTCTAAATTTTCCGCCTTAACCTTATTGAGCATCTCTTCAGAGGCAGCTACCCAATCCTGCCTGCGGCCTAATTCCTGCTTTAATTCATCGTATTTATTAACTGCCTCCTGAAATTTATCCTTATCAGAGGCATAAGAAGAACTCGTTTTTTTAAGCTCTTCCTGGAGTAATTTTGCTTCTTCTTCAAGCCGGGCTATTCTCTGATCGCGAAAATCAGGCAGGGAAGAAATGTTTCCGGGCCTCTTCTGTTTCTTTTCGCGCGGTAAAACGGGAGGGAAAAAAATGGCAAACAAAGCATAAAGAACCATGCCTGCGGCGGGAACCAAGATTATTATTGCCAGGGTATCCATAATTTATTTTCCGTCTCTTTGAAGCTTTTGCATTCTTTCTTTTATCTTAGCCTCGTATCCAATATCAGTAGGCTCATAGTAATGCACTTTTTTACGGGTATACTTTTGCTTTACATAATGGCCGCTGTAATCATGGGCGTATTTATAGCCCTTGCCGTGGCCAAAGCTATCTTTGTCTAAAGTAGTATCTTTCAAATGGTCAGGGACCTCCTGGACTTTATTATTTTCTATGTCTTGCATCGCCTTGTCAATGGCTAAATAACTAGCGTTTGATTTCGGGGCGCAAGATACATAAATCACCGCCTGAGCGAGAGGGATGCGCGCTTCGGGCATGCCTACGAATTCTGATATCTGTAAAGCGGCATTTGCCAGAACTAATGCCAGAGGGTCGGCATTTCCGACATCCTCGGCAGCGAGAATACAAACCCTGCGGCAGATAAATCTCGGGTCTTCTCCGGCATAAAGCATCTTTGCCATCCAGTAAAGAGCGGCATCAGGGTCGCTGCCGCGCATAGACTTAATAAACGCGGAGGCGGTATCATAATGGCCATCCTCGTCCTTATCATAGACAACCGGCTTCTTCTGTATAGATTCAGCGGCTGCTTCCAGGTTGAAATTAATATACCCATCCTTTGATTTAGGGGTAGTTAAAACCCCCACCTCAAGTGCGTTAAGCGCCCTTCGCGCATCGCCTTCACAGGTATGCGCCAAAAACTCAAGAGCTTTTTTATCTGCCTTAATCTTTAAAAGGCCTAAACCTGAATCTTTATCTTTTAAGGCGCGGTTTAAAATGGAGAGTATATCCGGGTTTTTCAAGGCCTTAAGCTCACAGACGAGCGAGCGCGATAACAGGGGGGAAGCGAGAGAAAAAAAGGGGTTGTGGACTGTTGCCCCGATAAGAACTGGATTGCCGCTTTCTATATCAGGAAGCAAAACGTCTTGCTGCGCCTTGTTAAAACGGTGGATTTCGTCAATAAAAAGGATTGTTTTCTTACCGGCATTCTCCAGCTTCTGCCTTGCCGATGCAATGGCCTTACGCAACTCTTCTACGTTAGATGTCGTTGCGTTTATTGCCACATAATATGCCTTAGTAATATTAGCGATGCACCAGGCTAAGGAAGTCTTGCCTACTCCGGGTGGGCCAAAAAGAATAAGCGAGCTCAGTCTATCAGATTCTATTGCCCGCCGCAGAAGCTTTCCTTTACCTAAGATATGCTCCTGGCCGATAAAATCTTCCAGCGATTCCGGACGCATCCTTACTGCCAGAGGAGCAGATTTATTATTTATCTTCTTTTCTTCAAAAAGATCCATTAGAGGATTTTAAAAAAAATCCCCGCCTTGTGCCGTTGGATTAAATATCTTGAACCGATCTTTTTAGGTGGGTGCCCTCTCTAAAGCGCCTTAGCGCCAAAGAATACGGGCTCCCTTGATATTTTTGTTGGTTCAAAAATTATCAAATTTCCAACGCGCACAGCAGGGATTTTTAAAGAACTGTTTTTCTAAAAAAAGTATAGCACATATTCCTGAAAAGTCAACCCTACCTCATCTGGGCGCCAAATTGCTCTTTAAGCAATGCACAAATAATACTATGTACTGGAGCAACCTCTTCTTCTGTTAAAGTGCGATCAGCTGACGCATAGACACACTCCAAGGTCAGGCCGCGGTAACCTTCCGGTATCTGTTTGCCTTTATAATAATCAACCACTTTTAGGCTGCGTAATAACGGAGAACCATTTTCTTTTAGGGCAGACAGGATACTTTTAACAGATTCGCCTTTTTTCAGAATAAAGCTTATGTCACGGATAATCCCCGGATACTTAGGAAGGGGCCTATATTTTTTTTCGGGATGGGAAAACAAGATGATTTTCTTTAATGATAGTTCTGCTATAAAAACATTTTTACCCTTTATCCCCACAGCATCGAGCAACCCCTGGCTTAACATTTGCATCCAACCTATTCTTTCGTTATTGATATAAATATCCGCCTTCGGCTCATGGTTGTGGCTAACAAATTCGTATGCCTGGATGCCTAACCTCATAAAAACCCCCTCAATAATACCCTTTAGGTTAAGCATCCCCAATTCATCTTTAACCGCGGACTCATTTAAGAGCATTTTTTTAGCGCCGCTTAGAGCCAGCCCCAAATTAGGTTCCTCGCAAGGCAGGCTATCTCTCTCAAAGAATACTTCTGCGCATTCAAATAAAGAAATACAATCCTGTTTCTGGTTTAAATTATACGCGATTGCGCGAACTAAACCCGGGATAAGCGTAGTCCTAAGAACTCCCTGCTCCTGGCTTAAAGGATTCATTAACTCTACCGGGCGTAACAAAGGCGCAAAACTCTTTAAAATCTTTGAATCAATCAGGCTATAGGTAACCGCTTCATTTAACCCTAAGCCGGTAAGAATATTTTTTATTTCGGAGATTAAGGCTTTGTTATCTTTTATGGTTACAGCTGGCAGAACTTTAGGGAGGCTCGCGGGGATATGTTCATACCCGTATATGCGGATAACCTCTTCAATTAAATCTTCTTCCAGGGAAACATCCTGCCTGAATGACGGGGATACGACGGCTAACAACCCTTTTCCCTTTGCCCTAACCTTAAAACCGAGCCCGGATAAAATTTCTTTTATTTTTGGTATCTTTATATCTATCCCCGATATATCCCTTAAATTCACAGGGCTTAATGTAACCGGTTTTTCTTTGGCCTTAGTTAACCCAAAGGAAACAAACCCTTCATCCTTACCAGAACAAACCTCCCCAATCAACTCAGCCGCTCTCCGGGAAGCCTTTTCTACTATTCCCGCATCTACCCCTCTTTCAAACCTATAACTTGATTCGCTCTGTACCGCCTGCGTCTGCTTTTGCCTACGGATCAGAACAGGATTAAAGACTGCCGCTTCCAGCAGGATATTCGTTGTAGAATAAGTAACCTCGGATTCCCTTCCTCCCATAATACCTGCCAAAGCCAAAGGCTTTACCGTATCTGCGATGACTAGAGAATCTTTTCCTATGCTTCTTAGGGTTCCGTCAATAGTCACAAGTTTTTCTCCGGGTTTCCCGCGGCGAACAACTATCTTGCCTGGATTTATTTTATCCAGATCAAAAGCGTGCAATGGCTCTCCTAACTCAAATAAACAGTAGTTAGTTATGTCTACGACATTATTGACGCTACGGCATCCGATTAGCTCCAGCCTTTTTTTTAGCCATCCGGGAGAAGGAGCAACTTTTACGCCCGTAAGTATCCTGGCAGTATACAGTGGGCAATCTTTTTTATCCGCAACTTCTATTGCAAGACGTTCAAGCCTTCTTAATTTTCTTACCGTATTTGGAACTTTAACTTTAAGGCCTACCCCGGCAATAACTGCCGCTTCCCTGGCTATGCCTAAAACGCTTAACCAGTCGGGCCGGTTAGAGGTAATCTCAACCTCAAAAACAGAATCTCCGTCTCTGTGTTCCAAAGAAACAACTTCAAGCCCCACCATAGTAAGCTTTTCCGCAAGCTTCTCAGG
>CAZAPC010000060.1:0-6727 GCA_964486875.1 uncultured Planctomycetales bacterium | reverse complement strand
AGACAGGTATAGCTATAACCTTCCCTTCCCCTCTCTTTGAGCTTATAAACTTACCGGCATCGGATTCATTTGTGGTAAATATATAATCAGCGAACCTCTTAATCATAAAATAAGAAACCAACTGGGTGAGATAGTAAAAAAACCCTATTAGATACCTCTTGCCCTGGTAGGGGAAATCCCTTTTCCATGGCTTAGGGGCAAACATATAGAAACCGGCAATCCATCTAATATTCTTATTCCTCATTTTTAAAATAAAGGCTGAGAATGCGTCCGGCCAAAAATCCGATGAAGAATAAATAATATCGTCTTCCGATAAATTAAACCTGAGGGATTTGAGCATTGCGCCGGTTGTGCGGTATAAATAATTCAGGAGGTAGCCGCATTTATTCAGTTTATCTTTTACCCAAATTTCATGCGCATAGCCTGCCAACCCCTCCCTCTGGCATATCAGCCAGCCGTCCAGCGAAATAAGGAACTTAATCTTGAATCTTGCCTGCCATCTCCGGCATAATTCAATAAATATCCGTTCCCCTCCGCTCATCGCTGTACCCTGCATCCAGTTTGCGATTACCAAAAACCTTTTCATGAAAATACCTTATTTTAACCCGTAACTTTCTAAAAATATCGCCGCGTTGCGTTCGCTAAAATTCTTTTCTGCAAAGGCCCGGCAGTTACTGCGCAGCATATCCAACTTTCCTCTATCCTCATAGAGGCCTTCAATAGCCATCTTCAGATTCTCTACAGTAGGCTCTACCAATACCGCCACCTCATCGCTTACCAATTCAGGGATCCCCCCCTTATCAGAAGCCACTACAGGCGTTCCGCAGGAAATCGCCTCTAAGATTACCCTACCTGAGCCCTCTTCATACTGGGAGGGGGCGCAAAAAATGTCCGCAGCGTTATAATACAGCGGCAAGTCTCTATTATCCACTCTCCCGAAAAATGAAATATTATCTGCCCTGGCGCACCAACTCTCTATCTCCGGAGCCAACGGGCCATCGCCGATAAAAACAAAATGGATATCTTTAGCAGTCTGCCTGGCAACTGCCCAAAGGGCAGCCATGCCTTTTTTCCCTATTAACCTGCCTACAAACAAGACGATAAATTCCGCCCTTAATCGAAGCTTTTTTTTTGTTTCCGTTTTATCAAGGGGCCTAAATACTTCCTGGTCTACCCAATGCTTATAAACCTCTATTTTGTCCTTATCCAAACCAATTTTAACCAGTTCTACCTTTGATGGCTTTGACAAAGTTAATATCCTATGCGCTGGTTGCAATGTGCGCCTTATCATATAAGACATGAGTGACCCTCGATTCAACCCATAGATAGCGTGCGTACTTACTACGAATCTCTTCTTGAATATAGCAGACGCGATCCTTGCGATGAATGCGGCATTAAAACCATGTGCATGAATTACGACAATTTTTCCGTGATTCTTCAGCAAAAAACAAAATGCTCCGATAAAAAGCCGGGGAGTAATGTAGATAAACTCTGGGAAGGGATGGTGTTCTAGTTTATGAAAAATATCAAAACCCGGCCAACTAATCCTACGCACCTCTAGCCCATGCTTCTTTTCTAATCTTAGGCCTCTTGCTCTGGTAGTCAGAGGCTGGTAAGTAACGACGAATACTTTATAATCATGGGAATCTAAATAGCCGCATAAATCATCCAAATGCGTCTCCACCCCCCCGATATTGGGCCTGAAAAAGGGAGTCAAGACCAGTATTCCTTTAGTTGGGCTTGAATTTTGCAAATGCATTGGTTTACCAGCCGCTTTTAATTACTTTTATTACTTTAGACACATCCTCATCTGTGAGCCTACTGTGCAGGGGTATAGAGACATATTTTGGCTCCACTTTATTCATTGTAGGCAAATCCAGCTTCTTGCCTCCGAAAATCGGATAGATATCATTTCTTACATGCACCATATGGGATTCAATACCATTCGCCAATAAATTCCCGATAAAACTTTCTCTCTTTTCCACTAATATCGTGCATAACCAATCGCCGCTTTCCCTGTCACCTTCTCTTTTAAGAAGGGTTAATCCGGGTATATTATTCAGGCCCTCTCTGTAAAGAGCAACGATCTCTCTCCTCCTTTTTAATACACCCTGGAATTCGTCCAGTTGTACGCTGAGAATCGCCGCTGCTATATCATTCATATGGTATTTATACCCTATCTCGGTGATGTGGTACTTCCAGTAAATATCGCCCTTAAACTCCCTGTCTATGCCGTACCATCTCAATAATTTCGCCCTTTTTTCATCTTCTTTCTTTAAAACAGCCAGCATCCCGCCATCGCCGCTGGTAATCTGTTTTATCGCCTGAAAAGAAAAACAGGTAAAATCGCTGATTTTGCCAATTAGAGACCCGCGGTATTTTGCGCCAAGGGCGTGTGCAGCATCCTCTATAACTTTCAGGTTATGCTCTTTTGCTATCGCTGTGATTTCCTGCATATCGCAAGGATAGCCGGCCCAATGGACAGCCAGGATAGCCCTGGTCTTCTTTGTAATTTTCTTACGGATGCTAACGGGGCTGATATTCAATGTATCTTCCTGTATATCGGCAAATACCGGCTTTGCCTTGCAATAAAGAATGGGTATATTAGTAGCTGAACAGGTCATGGGCGTAGTGATCACCTCATCTCCTTCGCCCGCCCCCGCGAGGATCAAGGATAAATGCAGGGCAGACGTACAGGAGTTTACGCTTACGGCATAAGCAATATCAAATATCTTCCTAAATTTAGCCTCTGCCTCTTCTACCTTGGGCCCTTGGCCGATCCATCTACTGCCCAAGACATCCTTAACTGCAGCCTGCACTTTCTCCACAGGCATATATGGCCAGAACATATTAATCATCTCTATCTGCTCCTTTAGTTATTAAGCTGCAAAACCGCTATAAATAATCCCTGAGCCTGCCCCAGAGCTCGGCTGAGATATCCGGATATTTCTCTATACAGTTATCTTGTTCATCAGGATCATCTTCTAAATTGTATAATTCTCTTTTTTGGGTGGTAGTATTGTAAATAAGCTTCCATTTTTTAGAGCGTATGCACTTAATATTCGGGCCATAGGGGGAGGGATACGGCCCTTCTAACCCTCCTGTTTCACAAAAAGCAATCCTATCCTCTTTATCCCTGCCCTCAATCATGCCCATAAGCGATTTGCCTTCCATGGGCTTGTAGTTTGTATCCGGCTTTATTTTTAAGATGTCCAATATGGTAGGCATGATATCTATACTCCTAGTCTGTATAGTAATCTTTTTATCATGAGGTAATAATTTAGGGCAGATAAAAAAAGCAAAAACCTTAATTGAATAATCGTAGGTATATATCCCGTAAGCCTTCTCGCCGGGTTTCTCGCCTACCCCGCAACCATGGTCGGAGATAATCACGAATAATGTATTATCCCACAGCTTATTTTTATCCACGATATCGACAATCCCTTCAAGATATTCACAGGCCTTCTGGACATATGTCTGATATTGCTTAAGGTTATCTTCCGTCTTTCCGAAATAATCCTTATCAAAATCCTGGTATTTCCTGATTACATTCCTGACTATTTCGGTATGGATATTGCTATAATGCAGGTATAAGAAAAAATTCCTGTTTAATTTAGCTGCCACCTCAATGATATCTTTATGTCGTTCTGATAAATTATCCTTATGTTCGTCATGGACATTGAATTCATCGAAGCCGTAACGGGGGACGGTTAATTCAGCCATGACATCGCCCTGCGTGTAGTAACCGTTGCTCTTAAGGTACTGTGTCAAGGTAAAACAATTGTCCTTATCAAATTTTATAGGCTTAAAATAAGCGTCCACGTTGGTATCTTTGCCGTAAAGGCCCGTAAAAATGGCGTGTAAAGAGGCGATCGTATATGGGGCATAGGTAATCATACCGGAAAATAATACCCCTTTATCTTTCAATTTCTGAAATACAGGAAATTTTCCCAGCATATCGCTGCGCACCATATCCAAGGTTAATAAAATCACATTGGGCCTGCTCATCTTAGTTAACCTCTTTCTTCGATAAATAAAAGGCCGCTGCCCTTAAACCCACCATTATTCTTAAAAAATACATCCCTAAGGTCAAAATAGGGTGTGCCGTTAGTTTTTTCCATTTCCCATTTTCTATAAAGACCCCGAACAACCGGTAGGAGAAACCCAGTTGTTTCTTTATTATCTGATCACCCCTGCCCCATTTCCGGATATATTTACTGAACCAGGATGCATAATAAGCTTTTTTATCTAAGTACCTTTTCAGATTAAAATCCTGCTCATTATGATAAATCGGCGATTCTATAATACTAACTGCGCAGACCTGATTAATCCTTCTATCGAAATCCCAATCTTCCGGGCCCGTCAAACTTTCGTCGAACCCGCCTATTTCTAAAAATTTGTCTCTGCGGACAAATCTTACGGCATCAATACAGGTGGCATTATAAAAAGCTCTCTCAAAATCCCTTACCTTTATCCAAAACCCCTTGCCAATTATTTTTTCGGGGATATATAAAGCGGCATATCCGTTTCCTTCGCATTTCTCGACGCATTCAGTTATGACGCCTTTAGATAATACCATATCGGCATCAAGGTATAGGATATACCTGCCGCAGGCATTTTTCGCGCCAAAATTCCGTTGAGCAGAACGCTCGGGACCATAATTAAAAAATCTGGTTGCGAATTTTTTAACGATTTCAAGCGTATTGTCTATAGAACAATTATCCACGATAATCGTCTCAATATTCTTATAAGATTGTTTTTTAATTGACTCAAGGCATTCACCGAGAGTCTTTGCAGAATTATAAGTTGACAGATTAACCGAGACTAAAGGATCCATCTATTAAAGATTATCTTTATACCAGTCGTAAGTCCGCTTAAGGCCGCCTTGAAGGCTGAAAGCAGGCTGCCAACCCAGCATCCGCTTTGCTTTCCTGCTGGAAAGGTATTGCCGGTCAATTTCGCCTTTAAGCTTGCCCTTTCCCAGTATTTCTGGCCCTAGACTCTCATTGCCGGCTATGCGCAGTATCAACTTTACCAACTTTATGACGCTGATCGGCTCATTCTGGCCGAAATTAAAAGCCTCTCCTGGCGGGATTTTCCCGGAATAAAGCTTATCGGCAAGGATGAAATAACCTCTGACAACGTCATCAATATAGATATAATCCCTGACCGGCGTTCCGTCGCTCCTGATTACCGGGTTTCTGCCTTTGATTACGGCACGCATAGTATCCGGAATAATCCGTGAAAAATTAAGGTCTCCGGGCCCGAAGATATTTGCGCAGCGGGTTACCGCGACCAGCAGGTTATAGGTATGCGCATAGGCGCGGGCTAAGATATCTGTACAGGCTTTAGAGGCATCGTAGGGATGCAGGGCTAAAAGCGGGGAATCTTCGCTATAGGGCAGTTTCTTATGCTCGCCGTAAGCCTTATCGCTTGAAGCGACAACTATTGCCCCTGCCTTAAACTCTCTCGCCGCCTCCAGTATATTCCAGGTGCCCTGAATGTTTGCCTTAAGGGTGCCCAGCGGAGAGCTGTTAGCGACTGTGACTATCGCCTGGGCGCCGACGTGCAGGCAAAGGTCTATCCTCTGCTGCCTGAAGATATCCCTAATCAACCCTTCATCTGCGAGGTCCCCTCTTATTGAACGACAGCTCTTACTGAGTCCATCTGCGGAAAATATAGAATCAGGGATATCTTCTTTAATCAAAGCAATGACCTCCAATCCCAGCTCCAAAGAGCGCTTAATCAGGTGAGAGCCGAGGAATCCGTTTGCGCCGGTAACAAAAACGGTTTTGATTTTTTCCAGGGGCCCTCTTTTTACCATTTCTTCCACTTCGCCATCCCCTCTTTCCAGATCTCGTTTAATTCCAGATTATCTTTATAAGTATCCATGCATCTCCAGAAACCCTTATGTTTATAAGCACAGATCTGCTTTGCCTTAAGCAACCTGGCGAAACTCTCTCTTTCGAGTATATCGCTGTCTTTGAGGTATCCGAGAACTTCCTTTTCAAATACGAAGAATCCGCCGTTTATCCAATGGTCTAAAACCGGCTTTTCCTCGAAATGCGTAACCGCGCTGGTATGAGGGTCAATACCCACAATCCCGAACGCAGAATGAGGGCGTACAGTAGTCAGGGAAGCGATTTTTCCATGTTTCTTGTGGAATCTTAACAGTGAATCCAGGTTTATATCAGACAATCCATCCCCATAGGTAGCAAAGAATGTGCGGCCGGATATAAATCTTTCCGCTTTCCTGATTCTTCCTCCGGTATTGGTATGCAGACCAGTATCAATAAACTTAACCTTAAATTCTTTACAATCTTTAAAATACCTGATAATCTCTTCGGGTTTATAACCCAGACAAAGCAAAAATTCGTTAAAGCCGAAAGTCGCGTAATATTTCATAATATGCCAAAGTATAGGTTTATCCCCGATAAGAAAAAGAGCCTTCGGTAAGCCATTCAGTTCCTTACCCATGCGGGTGCCTTCCCCTCCGCAAAGGATTACTGTCTGCATCTTCTAGCCCCCCCCGCTTTCCCCTTGAATTTAAAATACAGGAACAAGAGCAATGATAAACATATTAAAGTCACTGCGTTTGCTATGATTATTATCGTATCTCTTAAGTATACGCCGTAAACGATCCAGAGAGAAACACCTATGGATAGCTGTAAGAGCATCACCGGGCTTAGGTCGCTGACGGATCTTGTTTTTAACGACCTGGCCACCT
>CAZAPC010000059.1:0-6802 GCA_964486875.1 uncultured Planctomycetales bacterium | reverse complement strand
AAAGACAGCCCTAAGGCGCAGTTTGATTATGCGTTAAGCTTTTATACCGATAAAAAGTTTGAAGACGCTTTGCGCGAATTTAAAAAACTTATTAAGGAATACCCTAAATCTTTTGAAGCCTCTGAATCGCAGTATTATTTAGGCCTGATTGAAGAGGCGCGGGGCAATTATTACGAGGCATACCAGGCATACCAGAGGTTAATCGACAAGTACCCTTTTTCTGAGCGCATTAAGGATGTTATTGAGAAACAATATAATATAGCCGATAAGTTTATGGATGGTTATAAGCGTAAGGCCTTAGGGATTACCCTCCCGGTTGAAAACCCCGCAGTTGAAATATATACTAAGGTAGTAGAAAATTCCACATACGGGCCCTTTGCCCCTAAAGCGCAGTATAAGCTTGGGCTTGTTTTAAAAGGACTCCAGCGTTACTTTGAGGCGGAAGATGCTTTCAATAAAGTAATCTCTAATTATCCCGGCAGCGAATGGGTTGAGCCGGCGAAGTTCCAGATTGCTTCATGCCGCGCGGCGATGTCGCGCAGCCCTGATTATGACCAGGGGGCAGCCGGAGAGGCAAAGCAGAAATTTGAAGATTTTGTCAGGGAACATCCGGATGCAGTTTTATCCCGCGAAGCCGAAGCAAATATTGCCAGCTTGAATGAAAAAGAAGCACAATCTAATTTTAATACTGCTAGATTCTATGAGAAACAAAAGGCTTATAAGGCAGCAAAGATCTATTACAATTATATAATAAATAATTATCCCAGGAGTGTATGGGCAGCCAGGTCCTTAAGCAACCTTCAGGCAATGGAGAAGATAAAATGAAGAAGATAAGCCGCTTTCTAACCGTCTTAACCGTAATGCCGCTTTTATCTGTTGCTATTTTATCCGGTTGTGGCTATACCACGCGTTCTATGATCTCAGATAAATTTAAGACCATATATGTCATGCCTTTTATTAACAGGGTAGATATTACCAATGAGGCAGACGCTGCGAGCAAATACAGGATCTACCGCCCTATGCTGGAAACCGAGGTTACCCGGTACGTAAACAACCGATATTTATTTGACGGCAATTTAAAGCCGGTAAAAAAGGAATTGGCTGACTTAATCTTAAAAGGAGAAGTAGTGGAGTTCCGTAAGGATCCTTTACGTTACCTTGATAACGATGAGGTAAGCGAATACCGAATTAATCTGGTTGTGAATATAAGTCTTTGGGATACTAAAGAAGATAAGCTGGTCTGGCAGGAGAATAGTTTTACCGGAGATACAACTTATTTTACTTCCGGGTCGCAGGCCAAGGCAGAGAACGTAGCAGTAAACGATGCCCTTAAAGACTTAGCCCGCAGAATAGTTGAGCGGACAGTCGAAGAATGGTAAAAGCAAAATGGTCTATTTGTTTATCGGCCAGGATGTTCCCGCCAAAGATATAGCGTTAAAACGGATCAAAGAAGAACTCCTCCCATTAAAAATCGAAGATTTTAACCTCGATATATTGCACGCAGATAAACTTTCTCTTAAAATGCTTCAGGAAAAGCTTCTTTCTTTACCGTTTAAATCCGCGAAAAGGATAGTGCTGGTGAGGAATGCGCAGGAACTCGGAACCCGCGAAGAGGGTTTTATCGCACAGTGGGCGGAAAGGGATAATAAAAATATTGTTTTAATACTGGATATTTACCGGGAGGATAAGAAGCCTCAGTTAATCAAGAACTTAAACAGGCACGCGAAGGTTGTACGTTTTAAAGAGGAAGTCCCAGCTAATACCTTTAACTTAAGTCGCCAGATAGAGTGTAGGCACGTTAATCAAGCCTTAAAGATTTTAAGTGACCTTATAAGCCAGGGGGAAAGGCCGGAGAGAATTTTAGGGGGTTTGCGCTATTCTCTGGAGTCGGGCGTCTCCGATTCTTTATTACTGCGGCGTAGGATAAAACTTTTACTAAACTGCGATATAGAAATAAAAACGGGCAAATTTAAGCCCGTTTTTGCATTGGAAAAACTAGTTGTTAGCTTATGCGCCCTTGCTTAAATGTTTCATAAGGCGGGACTTTTTTCTATCGGCCATAGCAGGATGGATGGTTCTTTTTTTAGCTGCCTTATCCAGTTGCGAAAAGACACTGGCCAGTATCTTTTTGGCTTCATCAAGGTTTTTGGCGGAGACTAAGCCCTGGAATTTTTTGATTGCTTTTTTAAGGTTTTGTTTAATTTTTACGTTTTGTACGTGCTTTTTTCTGTCAGCCCGGGTTTTCTTAATTGAGGTTTTACGTCTTGGCATATTTAAATCTCCTATTTTTATATTTCGTTAATATTAACATAATAAAATCCTTATGTCAATAGGCAAAGGTCAATCCAATCTCGCAGTAGCCAAATCTGCCGGTATAATCAGCTTGGCTACTTTTCTATCAAGGCTTTTGGGGCTCATCCGGGATATTGTTATCGCAAAACTTTTCGGGGTATATATTTACGCCCAGGCATTTGTAATAGCTTTTAAGATTCCTAATCTTTTCCGTGATTTTGTAGGGGAGGGAGCAACCAATGCAGCATTTGTCCCCGTATTCAGCGAATATAAGCTTAAACATTCGCAGGAGGAATTTTGGGAGTTGGCCAATGTTGTGCTTAATATCTTATTAGTTTGTCTTATGGCCATAACCATACTTGGGATAGTGTTTTCTCCTTTTATTGTCCGTTTTGCCGCTCCGGGGTTTTTAGTTTCGGTAGAAAAGTTTGAATTAACTGTAAGGTTAAACCGCATTATCTTTCCCTATATTCTTTTAATCAGCCTTGCGGCGTATTCTACGGCTTTATTAAATTCGCTGAAGCATTTTGTTGTCCCGGCTTTTGCCCCGTGCTTTCTCAACATATCTATAATCATATTCGCGCTGCTTTTTGGAGAAGGGGTTAAGGGCCTGGCCTCCGGGATCTTGGTAGGGGGGGTATTACAATTAGCGATACAGATCCCGGTCCTTTATAAGAAGGGTTTCAGGCTTAAAGTTCCTAAAACATTGAATCATCCCGGGGCCAAAGCTATCCGCAGGCTGATGCTTCCCAGGCTTTTAAGTTCGTGTATATACCAATTAAATAATTTTGTAGATTCCATATTCGGGTCTTTGGCTTGGATTGTAGGCGAAGGCGGAGTTGCGGTATTGTATTTCTCCTATCGTTTGATTCAATTCCCTTTAGGTGTTTTCAGTAATGCAATTTCCCAGGCCATCCTGCCTACGCTCTCTCGGCAGGCTATTTCCGGGGAAATCTCGGAGCTAAAACATACGCTTTCTTTTGGCCTTCGTTCGGTTTTCTTTATTATGGTCCCATCAGGAATCTTCTTTATGGTTCTGGCGGCGTCCTTGATAAATGCCTTTTTTTCCGGGGGAAGATTTGATAATTATTCTTCGCACCTAACTACCCAAGCGCTTTTTTTCTACAGCATCGGGTTAAGCGCTTATGGAGCGAACAAGGTCCTTCAATCCTGTTTTTTTAGCCTTAAAGATACCGTAACTCCGGCTAAAATATCTGCTCTTAGCCTGGTTTTAAATATAATACTAAACTCCATACTGATGTTCCCCTTAAAAATAGCAGGAATTGCTTTAGCTACTTCAATATCGGGCATAGCCACTTTTTTAATCCTCTTTGTATTAGCAAAAAAGAAAATCGGAGATTTTGGGATTAAAGAGATAGGTTATTCTTTCTTGCGTATTCTCGCCTGCGGAGTTGTCATGGGTATCGTATGTTATTTATCATTAAATATAAGCGCCGACAGGATCCTAAGCGTAGTGTTTGCTTTAATAACAGGTTTTATTTCTTATATAGCCTTTTGTTTTATTTTCAAGGTTAAAGAAATCAGTCAGATATGGGGTTTAATTATCAGGCATGGATAAGGAATTAAGGATTAAGTTTTTTTCAGCCCCGCGAGCTCCAGGGGTGTACCTTATGAAGGATGCATCCGGGGAAGTTATTTATATCGGCAAGGCCAAATCTTTACGGAAGAGGTTAATGAGTTATCTCGGCAGGGACCTTTCTGCCAAGCCACAAGCCCTCATTTCAAAAGTTTGCGACATAGAGTTTAAGCTCTGTTCGAATGAAAGCATGGCGCTGCTTTTAGAGGCTGGGCTCGTGCATAAATATAAGCCGAAATACAATACTGCGCTTCGTGATGATAAGAGTTTCCCGATGGTTAAGATTACAAACGAAGATTTTCCCTCGATAATGATTACCAGAAAAAGAAAGCCCGACGGGGCTCGTTACTTCGGTCCTTACGCAAGCTCCGGACTCCTGAGGCAGGCGATGAAAACTATCCGGAGAAATTTTCCCTATTTTCTCCCTAAGCAAATGCCTCAGGAGGCGCGTTTTGACCGGAGCATAGGCTTATCCCCCCTTAAGGAGATAAGCAGGGAAGAATACTTAAAAAGGATAAAAAGCATATCCTTAATTCTGGATGGTAAGGCAGATAGTTTACTTGAGAGATTGTCTGAGGAGATGCATGAAAGATCAGGCAAGAAAGATTTCGAAGGAGCGGCAAGGATACGCGATCAGATTACTGCCTTAGGAATAGTCAGCCGGAGTTTTAACGCTGGTTTTGAATCAGGCGGCCCCGCAGTATTAAAGAGGTTCCTTAAACTGCAGAAAGAACCTGTCCGGATTGAGGCGTTTGATATATCTAACATATCGGGGAAAGAGGCATGTGGTTCAATGGTAAGCTTTTATTCTGGCAAGCCTGATAAAATGAATTACCGCAGATTCCGCATTAGGACTGTTAATGGAGTTGATGATTACGGCATGTTAAGAGAAGTGATAAGAAGAAGGTATTCCCGTGTTTTAAGGGACAATTTGGCTATGCCTGACTTGATTATTATTGATGGGGGGAAAGGCCACCTTTCGGCTGTGCAAGGCGAGCTTGCAGTTTTAGGCCTGGATATACCGCTATTGAGCATTGCAAAAAAAGAGGAAAATATATATATTAAAGGGGAAAAATATCCTGTTAAATTAAGCCGTTATTCTGCAGGGTTGAATTTGATACGCAGGGTCCGCGATGAGGCGCATAGATTTGCCATATCATACCACCATTTATTAAGAAAAAAGAGGTTAATAGGCAAATGACTTCTTTTTCCCGCAGAGTATATAGAATAGTAGCGCGTATCCCCTTAGGCCAGGTACGCACCTATAAGTGGGTGGCAAGAAGGGCGGGCTCTCCGGGTGCCTACAGGGTAGTGGGAACGGTATTAAAGAATAACCCCTGGCCGTTAATTATTCCTTGCCATAGGGTGGTAAAGAGCAATAATATATTTGGCGAATACATCTTTGGGAAGGGCAACAAGAAACAGCTTCTTGAGCTGGAAAAGGAAATCTCAAAATGTTTAACGAGCAAAGAATAAGGGGTGTTTTATTTTACTTAAGTGTCGCCGTCTTCTTTCTGGGGTTACCTTTTATCCTTTCTTTCGCTTTAGGCTATAAATTTGACCCCCGTACCATCAAATTTACCAAGACCGGTTTAATCAGTATTAAGACCCAGCCTCAAGGAGCCCGCGTTTATTTAAACTCAAAGCTCCTCACTGATAAGAGTCCTGCTACTATAGCTGAGCTTTTGCCTGGCTATTACACCGTAAACTTAGAGATGGACAATTATTATCCCTGGAGCATGCAGGTTGAAGTTTTTCCGCGCAAGGTTACGCGTATTGAAAAGGTCATACTTTTCCCCAAGCGCTCAAATATAAAACAGTTAAACGAAAAGAACGCTTCGTCGTTTTATGTTGACCAGGAAAGAAGGGTTATTTACTATTTTAACCGCCAGGATAATATTATTTATGAATCTGATTTAGATGGCGAGAGGTTCAGGGAATTAAGCAGCATTCCGCCTGCCTTTAAGGGTATGCCTAGAGGGTTGAAATTCTCACCGGACAAGGAAAAGATGATGCTTTTTAACAGGCATCAAATCTGTGTTATATATTTAAGCCCTAAAGGAAGCTTGCTATACGGGGAGCCCCCGCTTGTTCTGAGCTATCACGGGCAGAATATTGTCCAGGCCTTTTGGCATTCAGATAATTACCATCTGGTGTTGGTTACCGATAAGCATATTGCAGTCCTTGAGGCTAATCTTAAGACTCATGAAGTCGGCTTGGTTAATTTAAACGCCGCCCCCTCCGGGCTGTTTTATGATATAGATAAAGATAGCCTTTATTTCTCGGATTACCAGATGGGTACCGATGGATTAATTTACGAGAATGTTTATAAGCTGGAATTTGTTGAAAAGTTTCCTATGATTAGTAATGTGGTAAAATTGAGGCAGAATGGGAAAGAATAAGCTAAAGCAGAGGGCTCTTGAAGCTACCCCGGCATTGTTATCATGGGGGATAATTTTGACTTTGGTCTTTTTGGCCTTTATTAATCCTGTTGCCTGTGCGGTTATAATTCTTATTTTTGACTTCTATTGGATTATTCGTACAGTTTATTTAACTACCCTTTTGGCAATGGCGCATCACAGGCTTTACCGGGAGAAACTCAAAGATTGGCTTAAACTCTGCCCTAAAAATAATTTGTATCATCTGGTTATCTTCCCGGTATATAAAGAAGGTTTGGATATTTTAAGGCCTTCTCTGGATGCAATTAAAAACTGTAATTATCCGAAAGACAAGATGATTGTAGTTGTGGCTTTTGAAGAACGTAATCCGGATTCCAGAGAGAATGCCAGGATGCTGGAATCAGAATTTAAGAATGCGTTCTCCGGCTACCTGTCTACCTTCCATCCGGACGGGATAAACGGAGAAAAGCGCACCAAAGGCGCAAACGCAACCTGGGCAGCAAAACAGGCGAAG
>CAZAPC010000058.1:0-6807 GCA_964486875.1 uncultured Planctomycetales bacterium | reverse complement strand
GTATTTATACTTGACTGACGGCTGATAACCGTAACCGTGGACTGCTCCCTGGCAGGAAGCGCCATTTTCTTAACTTGCGATAAGACCCCTTCAGTCCTTCCCGCATAACCGCTATCTTTAACTATGCGCGGAGTGATAAATACCAAAAGCTCCCTGTCTCTCCCCGGAGTCTGAGACTTATGCCTGAATAGGGCGCCAAAAAACGGAATGTCCCCTAACACAGGAAGCTTAGTTATAACAGTAGAATACTGCTTGCGGATTAAGCCGCCTAAAACCATGGTTTCTCCGTCTTTAACGCGCACAGTGGTCTTAGTGCTGCGTACTTCAGGATTGATGAATTCGTAAGTCTTGGTTGCTTCAGTTCCTGCAGTAAAACTAGATTTAGTAGTAGAGGCTTCGGAAACCTTAGGATAGATAAACATCGTAATCTCTCCGCTGGCTAAATCAATTTGAGGAGTAACTCTCAAAGATACGCCGGTCTCAAAACGTTCTGCGGTTACCGTAGTGGAAGAGGATGTCCCCTGCCCCTCCTGGACACTGGATACACCGATAGCTTCGTCAGTAATAATCTTAATCTCCGCAGTCTCATTATTCAAAGAAAGCAGCCTTGGCCTTGCAAGGAACTTGGTATCTGTCTGAGTACGCAAAAAGTCCAGCTGCGCTTTATAAGCGCCTCCTGCAGTGCTAGCATTATTAATATCTATAGTTCCATAACCTCCGGCAAATGCCTTTGCCCAGCTATGATAAGGAAATCCTAAGGTAGCTTGTCCACCGGTTATAGCTACGGATAAAGGAGTCTGGCCAAATTTAAAACCTATCTGGTCAACTACATCCTTGCTAACGTCTAAGATTTCAACTTCCAGCATAACCTGCGGCACAGCCACGTCAAGAAAAGTAATTACCTTGCGTATAACCGGCATACGCGAAGGAATATCAGTAACAATCAAGCTATTGGTACGAAAATCTTCTATAACTTTTCCATCCTTAGAGAGAAGTTTCTTAACAGATTGCGTAATACCGGAATCATCCTCTACTTTCCACTTACCTTTGTCCTCAGACGAAGAACCGCTACTCGATGAAGAAGAACTGCTTGAAGTAGAATCGCCCTCTGAACTTATATTATTTTTCATCTCTTCTCTTAAGGAAGAAGAAGATACTGTGGCATGCTTAAGATAAAAGACTTCGGTTACGGTCTCAATCTCCGGCTTACCCCAATCCTTAACAATAAATACGCTCGCCTCGCTATCTAAATCATAGGAAAGATTATTCGCCGTAAATATCTTATTCATAGCCTCTTTAAGCGGAACCTTATCCATATAAAGCGTGAGCGTCCTGTCAGATACAGCCTCGGAAGCGACAAAATTAAGGTTGGACTGCATAGAGAGTATTTTAAGGACATCCTTTAACGAGGCGTCCTGCAAATCCATAGAGATAAACGCCTCGCTCTTGGGTATCGGCATCATCTCTTCCAAAGCAAAAAGATAAGGCGTAAAGATAAAATTCAAGCTAAGCAGAATAAATATGAATGATTTAAAATTAGTTTTCATTATTCCTCCTTTTATTTTTTCCCTTAACCTGCTGACCCATAGCAGGAGCCGTAGATAACTTATGCTCTATCCCGGCGAATAAAACAATAACTCCTTCTTTATTGATATCTATAATGTCCACGCCTTCTAAAGTATCCCCTACCTTTACCACCTTATTATTTATAATCGCCTGAGGAAGATTACTACCCCATATGATACCCTGTACAATTAATGCAGGCATAGGTTTATCTTTAGATACCCCTCCCTCTGTCTCAGATAATAAAGAAGGCTGCTCAAAAGGGTTCCTTAAACCATCCGCCCGGTATACTACTCTAGGCCTTAAGTCTACGATTTGCTTCTGTAGCTCCTTCCCCTTTTCATCCCAGGTGTTTTCATCTATGCCCTCCGGAACCGTAGTCTTAAATTTTAAAGCATACGCCGCGCCCTTAGAGCAGGC
Source organism: uncultured Planctomycetales bacterium (assembly GCA_964486875.1). Classification (GTDB taxonomy): domain Bacteria; phylum Omnitrophota; class Gorgyraeia; order Gygaellales; family Profunditerraquicolaceae; genus Sherwoodlollariibacterium. The sequence goes on along the minus strand of CAZAPC010000058.1, from coordinate 4,824 downwards.
AAGAATTGAAATTGCGATAATAAGACACCTGATTATTTTCTTCATCAGTTTAGCATTACCACTGCGCTTATGCGTAGATTAGTCCTTAATTCTTTATCCTTGTTATAAAAAGGGGACTCGATATTAGATACCTCAACCAGATAGACTCGCTCAAAAGTCTCGAGCTTATTAACGAATTTTGCCAGAGTATTATAATCAGGCGCTTCCACGGAAAGGTCAAACATATATTTTGTATACTCCGGGGATGCGTTTTCCCCTGAAGGCCTGATTGAAATTATTTTAACCCCTGTGTCCCTGGCTATATTATTAATGTCCGACATCATCGAACTTGCGTCATTTTTAGTTAAGAGTTTGCGGTATACTTCAACTTCTCCTTCGAGCTTACTTATATCAGTCAGGACCTGGTTCTTCTTATTCTCTTCCACTATCCTGTCATTTAATAATTTAAGCTGCAAAGCCTGCCATTCGTAAATCCTGTAAGCAACCATAAAAGACAACAGGATAATAGCCAGGCCAAAAACCTTGTTCTTATTTTTATTTAGCATCGCCGAAAGATCCATCTTACTTCCCCTCTTTATAATTTTTGCAAAACAAGGTAAAACGGGTTATGGTTATCTTTTCCTGAGCATCCTGGTCTATTGAGGTTATACCCACCTCGATAAAATACTTTGACAGCGCGGCATCGTTCCTTAAATTATCAACAAATTTATTCACTGCCTCAAATTCTTTATCAGCAGAACGCAGATAACTTCTGCCTTCAAGTAAAAGAACCGCTTTGCCCTTCTCTGCTTTATTCAACGAGAACTTCGTAAGCCATACACCGTCAGGTATACAGCGGGGTATAGAATCTAACGCCTCTGTAACATAGAGCTGCTTTCTTATTAACGCATCCAAACTTGCCAGCTTTTTTTTGTATTGCGAGCTAATTTCTCTAAGCTGGGCTGAGCTCAAATTATCATCAACTTTCTCAACCTTTACTCTCTTACTGATTATATTATTTAAATCCAGCTTAACCGGGGCGAGGCGGTATAAACCATAAGCAAAAACAAAACCGCAGATTAATACTCCGAGAAAAACTGTACGCGGGTCTATCTTTACATCTTTAAGAAGAGCGGATACGTCTAGTTTCGAGCCGGAAAGAACTGTTTTCTTAGGCTGCGCCTTTACCTCAGCAAGGTTTATCCTGACCTTTGTAGATACAACATCAGCCAGTGAAGCGCTATACCCTTTAAGGAAACCAGAGGAATAAGCCTGCTGGTTACCGACAAACTTAGAAAAATCAATAAATTTAGAAGGTATAGACAACTCCTCCATGAAAGACTCGAGTTCCTGGTAACGTTCATAATTGACAAAGGAAAATATCCTCTGGATGTTTTTACCGGGGAATTTACGCAGGTAATAATCCAAAGAGACGCGGATCTCTGACTTTAGCTTGTCGAGTAATACCGTAGGCTGGTTTTCAGCACTATCTAGCCCTGTCGGAATCCCGGGATTTAGGCTTAAATTTATATCCCTGTTAAAAAGCGGGAAACCGTTCTCAAGGACCGCAAAATTAGCTTCGTCATCTCCGGAAAAATCAGCGCAAAGGATGCCGATCACCCCGGAATCATTGGCTCCGGAAAGTTTCAATGCCCTGATTATGCTAAAGCCGGAATACTCCAAGCGGCGTATCTTAATATTTACCTGGTTAAAAACAGAAAGATAACGGTCGAGCATCTCCTTTTTGAGGCCCATAAATAATACGTTGTTTACCCGGGAAGACCTCTCTACCTGAGCCTGAAAATCCGAAATAAGCTCTTCAACTCTAAAAGGAATATATTTCTTCGCCTCAAACTTGACTGCGCTCGCCATCTCATCCCTGGGCATATCAGGCATATCGAAACCGCGTATAATAAGGTCCCTCCCTGATAAGGCAAGAGAGGCTTCTTTTGCTTCTATTTTATTGCTTCTTAATGCCTCATTAATAATGGCAACCAGTTTTATCTCTAAGGGCACCTTACCTTCCAACTCAATATCAGAAGACTCAAGAAAAGGTATCCGGACACTGTTTACAAGTTTCTTGCCCTGAGATTCCGCAATATTTATAGAGTTAGGGCCAAAATATATGCCTAGCTTATTCATTACTTATCTCCTGTCTGAGAAAAGCGCTTACGGCTCTTAATCCAGCTATCAATATCCTTCCGCTCAAACCTCCATACGCCGCCTACCTTTATCCCAGAGATCTTCCCCTGGTTAAGCCAATTGTAAATAGTCTGCTTTTTAAGCTTCAGGTATTCTGCTAATTCATCAATATCTATAAGTCTGGCCATATTCTTCCTTAAATTCCCTTAATATACAAGGGTCTTAATTAAATCATAATAGAGTTATCTTGTCAAGTGTTTTTTTATATAGACTACTATAGACTTACTTGAACTTACTTATTATCTTAGAATTCCCGACGGGCTAAAAACAAAAAAATCGGAGCTGGAATTGAATCCAACCCCGATTTATCTTAAAAAACCAGCAATATTACTTTCTTAATACTACCTTGTAATCTCCGGCAAGCCTCTCTTCTAATATAACATGGCCTTCTCTCGCAAGCCACCCCAAACTCATCAAAACATTATCCCGGGATTTATCTATCCCTTTAACTAAATCAGAGAGGCTAACCTCTCCATGCTCATCAAGATAGTGCCAAATTTCACCGGCAACAATACCAATTTCAGTAATCATCTTTCCCCTCCAGAGAAGTATTTTATATTAAAACTTGATTAAGTCAACTATTTTTTTATGGAAGATTCTATCCAGCTAACCCTTTCTCTGGCATAGGCATTTGCCTTTCCGCCTGTTTCAATTGCCTTCATATAAAAACTTAATGCCTCTTTGAAATCATCCTTATCCTCATATATCCTGGCTATCCTTAAAAAGGCCCGCTCCTTAAACTCGGAGCCTAAAGAAGCTTTCAAATACTCCTTAATCGCCATATTAAAATCACCGCTTGCCTCCAATGCCTCAGCCAAGGCAAAGGTAGAAATAAATTTTATCTCCGGCCTGCCCAAATCCGCAGCTTTCCTGAAATTTAATGCTGCTTCCTTATGCATACCCCTATCAGCAAAGATAAGCCCCAGGGAATAATAGGCCTCGGCAACTAAATCGCTCCCGGGGCAATCCTGAATGAGAGACAAAAAATACCTTGCTGATATATCCGGCTCGTTATGCTGATAATAATACCCTGCGAGCCAGAATACCGCCTTAGCGGTAAGATTTGACCCTGCGTATTTAGAACGAAGGGCATTAAAACGGTAAAGCGCCTCCTTTTCATTTCCTAAGTGATAGAAAGAATCTGCTATCTCATACTCTGCCTTCTGAAGCAGCTGTACATCCTGGCAGCGGCTTAATACCTCCTTAAAGTTTTCTATTGCCTTGTTAAAATTACCGAGATTATAATGGCAGCTAGCTAATAAGTAAGATACCTCCGGAGAGAAAACAGAATCCTTTAGATCTCTACGGCACTCCAGCAGCACTTTAAGGCTTGATTCATAATCTTCTTTCCGAAAATACCCCAAACCAATGGCGTAGAGAGCCACGCTATTACGGTACGAAACATATTCCTTATAGTAACCTGTCGGAAAATTCTTTAAGACCTCCTTATAAAGCCCTATTGCTTTTGGATAATCCCCTAGGTCATAATAGATATCCCCGATCTGCACGAGCGCAGCTTCCTTAACCGATTTATCATCGCTTAAATCTGCTGCCTCCTGAAAAAATAACCTTGCATCCTCAAGCTTACCCTGTTTTAAGCATAAATCCGCTCTTCCTAATGCCCAGGCCTCAAGGCTTTTTCTATTAAGCCCCTCCTTATTCACAAGAGAAAACTCAGCTTCCGCTTTTTTGTATTCATTAAGCTTAAGGTATGCCCATCCTGCGCCAAGATGCGAAAGAGAACGAATCTTTTTATCACTGCTTTCTTTTACCGCCCTCCCAAAAAACTCAAGGGCGCGGTTAAAACTATCGAGGTAGTATTCTGCTTCAGCAAGATAAAAATACAAATAGGCCCTCCGCGCAGAGTCCTTTGAAAAAAACTTAATAAGTTGCTTTGATTTCTCCCTTAAAGCAGAATATTCCTTAAGGTTATAGAGGCACTCCAGCGACTTAAGTGAGGCATCCAGAACCTGAGGCTCTTGAGGGTATTTATCCTCAATAACTTTAAAATACTCCATGGCTTCGCTGAATTTACCTTCTTCAAATAAAGACCAACCTAGAGAATAAACGGCTGAAGGCACGTAAGATGAATTGGGAAATGCGCTAACCAACATCCGGTATGTTTCGGCAGCCTTGGGAAAATCATTCTTCTTAAAATGGGTTTCAGCAATCCAATAAATAACAGCATCCTTAATATTTACTGCGGATGGTTTATTCAGAAGCTTCTCAAAACTCGACAAAGCCTCGTTAAACTTGTTCTGATAGAATAACGACTCACCGGACAAAAGCTCTGCCTCGCTGACTTTGGAAGAATCAGGAAATTCTTTTTGAAACCGGTTAAAAAGCCCCAGGCTTGCTTCGTAATACCCGTCTTCAAAAGCCTTTTTTGCAACAAAGAATACCTCTTCCTCTTTATTCCCTGCCTGGGCATAAGAAAAAAGCGGTAAGCAAATAATAGCGATTAAAATAAAAGTAAAATATTTCTTAATACGCCTAAACATTTAATACTTTCTTAAGAAATTCTCCCGTATAAGACCCGCGTATACCTGCTATCTCTTCAGGGGTTCCGCTCGCCACCAAATTACCTCCCCTATCCCCTCCTTCAGGCCCTAAATCAATAATATAATCAGTACTTTTAATAAC
>CAZAPC010000057.1:0-6820 GCA_964486875.1 uncultured Planctomycetales bacterium | reverse complement strand
CATCTTTGTTGCGGGTATGTTTTATTATCTTTAACGCCTGGTCAATCACGGTGAGCGTCCTAAGGCCTAAGAAATCCACCTTCAGCAGCCCGATCTTCTCTAAAATACCCATGCTAAAACCGGTAGTAATCTGGTCATCGCTGGTTTTAAACAGAGGGCTGTAATTATCAAGCGGCTTATCGGCAATAACTACTCCCGCGGCATGCACCGAAGCATGGCGGTTTAAGCCTTCCAGGGAGAGCCCGATAGTAATAAGTTTATTGATTTCCGGGTCATTTTTAAAAAGATTGTTAAGTTCCGGCTCATTTTCCAGGGCCTTTTTTAAAGTCATGTCAAGCTCCGCCGGGATCATTTTAGCTATCCGGTCAACGTCAGCATAACTCAACCCCATAACGCGCCCCACATCGCGGACAACTGCGCGGGCCTGCATAGTACCAAAGGTAATTATCTGAGCTACATTTTCCTGGCCGTATTTATGAGTTACGTAATCAATAACCTCCTGCCTTCTCTCATAACAAAAATCTATATCTATATCCGGCAGGCCCATTCGTTCAGGGTTTAAAAACCTTTCGAATAACAAGCCATATTTAAGCGGATCTAGATCAGTAATCCCCAGTAGATAGCTTACCAGGCTTCCTGCTGCTGAGCCTCTTCCCGGGCCAACCGGAATGCCCTGGCTTTTTGCATAATGGATGAAATCCCAGACAATAAGAAAATAACTGGCAAACCCCATTTTGATAATAGTCTTTAATTCGTGCTCCAACCGTTCTTCTATAACCGGGGTAACTTTATCAAACCTCTTTTTTAACCCTTCTTCGCAAAGCTTTCTTAAGAATTCTTCCTTACTCTCTCCTACCGGTGGCTCGTACTTAGGCAGGTGTATCTGTTTAAAATCCAATTCCAGGTTGCATCGAGAAGCGATTTCAATGGTATTCGATATTGCCTCGGGATAATCCTTAAATAGGATTTTCATCTCCTGAGGAGATTTAAAATAAAACTCATCGGCCTGAAAACGCATACGGTTAGGGTCATCTAGGGTTGTCTGGGTCTGTATGCATAAAAGCGCCTCGTGAGCCGAAGCCCTTTCGCGGGTCAAATAGTGAACGTCATTTGTAGCTACCAGCGGTATCCCCAATTCCCTGCTTATTTTAACCAGGCCGGCGTTTACATCTTTTTGCTCAGGGATAGAATTTTCCTGCATCTCAAGGTAAAAGTTACCTTTGCCCATTATGCTAAGATAAATATCTGCGGTCTTTAAGGCATCATTAAAGCGTTTTTGTTTAACGCATACCGGAATCTCTCCTTTTAAGCAGGCGCTTAAAGCAATAAGCCCTTTTGAATACTCGGAGAGAATATCTTTATCAATACGCGGACGGTAATAAAAACCTTCCAGGTACCCCATAGAAACGAGCTTCATTAAATTATGGTAACCTTTTTCATCGCGGGATAACAGGATAAGATGGTAAGAGGCTTCTTCTATGCCGGAAGATGTTTTCTCCAGGCGGCTACCCGGAGCTACATAGACTTCACAACCTATAATGGGCTTAATACCTGCCCTTTGGGCCTCTAGATAGAAATCTATTGCCCCGAATATATTGCCATGGTCAGTAATCGCCAGAGAATCCATTTTATACTGGCTGGCTAGACTTAGTAATTCCGGGATTCGACAGGCTCCATCAAGCAGGCTATACTGGGTATGTAAATGCAGGTGGATAAAATCGCTATGGTGCATATTTTATTTACCGGGAAACTAGTTTATTCCCACTCTATAGTTGCAGGAGGCTTGGAAGAAATATCGTATACAACGCGGTTTACTCCCTTTACTTCGTTAATAATACGGTTGGATATCTTTTCTAGCAATTCATACGGAAGCTTGACCCAGTCTGCAGTCATCCCATCCATGCTGGAAACGCAACGCAGGGCTACAACATTCTCATAGGTACGCTCGTCTCCCATTATACCTACGCTTTTTATCGGAAGTAATATCGCAAATGACTGCCAGATAGAATCATAAAGATTTGCACCGCGAATCTCATCAATTACCCTTCTATCAACTTCGCGCAACACTTCAAGCCTATCCTGCGTCACTTCGCCAATAATCCTTACCGCCAGTCCGGGGCCGGGGAAAGGCTGGCGATTTACTATCGCATCAGGCAGGCCTAAACCCCTGCCTATTGCGCGGGCCTCATCCTTAAATATTTCACGCAGAGGCTCTAATAATTTTAATTTCATATGTTCAGGCAGGCCTCCTACATTATGGTGGCTTTTTATCTTTCTGCTAGGAGCCCCGGTAGGAGAAACAGATTCAATAACATCAGGGTACAGGGTTCCCTGCGCAAGGAACTTTACCCCCTTTACTTTATCTGCCTCTTCTTCAAAGACCCTCACGAATTCGCCTCCTATTATTTTCCTCTTTTCTTCCGGGTCAGTAATGCCCTTAAGCCTGCTTAAGAAATTCTTGCTTCTGTCAACTACTGCAAGGTTTAAGTGGTAAAGGTCGCGAAAAATCCTTTTTACCTGTTCAGGTTCATCTTTTCTTAAAAGCCCGTTATTGATAAATATACAACGGGAATTCTTCCCTATTGCCCTATGAAGTAAAATTGCTGTAACCGACGAATCGACTCCTCCGCTTAAACCCAATACAACCTTGCTGCCACCTACTGTCTTCTTAATATTTTCTATTGATTCGCGGATAAATGACTCCATAGTCCACCTTCCAAGGCAACCGCAAACCCTAAACAGAAAATTACTGAATATCTGGTTTCCTTTCTCCGTATGGGTGACTTCCGGATGAAACTGCAGCGCGAAAATTTTCTTTTTATTATTTGAAATTGCCGCTATTGGGGCATTTGCTGTATGGGCACTGGTATGAAACCCTGGGGGCATCTTAGAAACAAAATCCCCATGGCTTGCCCAACAGGTAAAATTCCCCGGCATATGCGAGAACAAATCGCGGTTATCATCAACAAATAACTCCACCTTCCCGTATTCACGGCTACGGGTATGCTTTACTCTTCCTCCAAACATCTCTGCGATAACCTGCATGCCGTAACAAATCCCCAGTACCGGTATCCCTAACTTAAAAATACCTTTATCAGGATAAGGGCTCTTTTTATTCACCACTGAAGCAGGGCCACCGGAAAGGATAAGCCCCTTCGGGTTCATCGCAGCTATCTCTTTGGCCGGCGTATTATATGGTATAATTCTTGAAAAGACCTTATTCTCTCTTACCCTGCGCGCGATTAATTGCGTGTACTGCGAACCAAAATCCAATATCAGTATAGTCTGCCTTCCTATAACCGCCTTTACCTTCTTTTTTGCCCTCTTTTTCATATTATTTCCCCATTCCTACCCTTTGGCCAACCTGAAATATCTTTCCCTCGGTCTGTATCGAAGGGGCGATGATAATTTCAACATCATGCATCTCCTTTAAATTCGATGCACCCAACGAACCCATAGACGTCTTTAACGCTCCGATCAGGTTTTGCGAACCATCGTCAACTCTTGCCGGCCCAAAGAGTATATCTTTTAATGAACCTGTCGTACCTACCTGTATACGAGTCCCCCTTGGAAGGTTAACATGTGAAGTAGCCATGCCCCAATGAAAACCCCTTCCCGGAGCTTCCTTTGCACGGGCAAAACTTGAACCAATCATTACCGCATCAGCTCCGCAGGCAAATGCCCGGCATATATCTCCTCCGCGGTTCATGCCCCCATCGGTAATTATGGCAACATGTTTCCCCGTCCTCTTATAATAATAATCCCTGGCTCCGGCAGCATCAACTGTTGCGGTTACCTGAGGCACACCTATCCCTAAAACACCCCGGGTAGTACATGCTGCACCAGGGCCTACTCCAATAAGCAAGGCCTGTGCGCCGGTTTCCATAAGTTCCAGCGTTGTTTCATAAGTTACGCAATTTCCCAGGATCACCGGGATTTTGGTAGCTTTACAAAACTTATGCAGGTCAAGGGTCTTATATTCTTTTGCGATATGGCGGGTAGTGGTAACCGTTGATTGCACCACAAACATATCTGCCCCGGAGGCTATTGCTAACCTAGAAAACCTTTCGGCATTAGCGGGTATACAGCTGACCACCGCGACTGCTTTTTTCTTTTTTATTTCATAAACTCTTTTTGATACTAATTTTTCCTTAATAGGCGTTGTGTAAACAGACTGTATTAACTCGGTTGCTTTTTGTGGTGTGGCACGCGCAATCTCTTCTAAGACAGAATCCGGATTTTCGTACCGGGTCTGGACACCGTCTAAATTTAATACTGCGATACCCCCCAGATTAGACATTTCAACCGCAAACCTAACATCTACAACACCATCCATAGCAGCCGCAAGAATAGGGACCTTAAACCTTCTTCCTGCTATCTGGAAAGAAGTATCTACCTCGTTTGGATTAACCGTCTGTGCTCCAGGAACAAGGGCAATTTCATCAAAACCATAGCATCTGCGTGCACGCCTTCCTATGCCTATCCATTCAGCCATATGAAAAACTCCTTCTTAATGTATAAGTTATTGTTTAGCAATAGTTTATATATTTATTCCTCTTTTCTTGAAAATAAACTCGGAAAGGATATGAAATTTTACAATAATTAAGCCGCTTTGTCAAGATAAAAAAAGGGACGGTTCTCTTATTGAGAACCGTCCCTTTTTATCATCAGGGATTAATACATCCCTCCGCCCATTCCACCCATTCCTCCAGGTGGCATTGGAGGCATCTTCTCTTCTTTCTCCGGCTTATCAACAATCAAAGCCTCAGTAGTAAGAAGAAGCGCTGCTATGCTGGATGCATTCTGCAATGCTGAACGGGTAACTTTCTTAGGATCAATTACCCCAGCCTCAATCATGTCCACATAGTCATCCTGTGAAACATCATAACCGATATTGGTCTTTTCCTGCTTTATGCGCTGAACTACTACGGAACCTTCTAACCCGGCATTCTGGGTAATCTGCCTGATCGGCTCTTCCAGGGAACGCCTAATTATATCGACTCCGATTTTTTCGTCTCCCTCAAGCTTCAATTTCTCCAAAGCAGGGATACAGCGGATTAAAGCAACGCCGCCACCCGGAATAATACCCTCTTCTACAGCTGCACGGGTAGCATGAAGGGCATCTTCCACGCGGGCTTTCTTTTCTTTCATTTCGCTTTCTGTGGCAGCACCGACATTGATAACCGCTACCCCGCCTGCTAACTTAGCCAGACGTTCCTGCAGTTTCTCTTTGTCATAGTCAGAATCGGTTTCGTCAATCTGCTTTTTAATCTGAGCAATGCGCGCATTTACTCCTGCCTGCTTGCCTGCGCCTTCTACAATAGTAGTATTTTCTTTATCGATCTTTACTTTTTTTGCGCGGCCTAAATCATCAAGATCAACATTCTCAAGCTTTATACCTAAATCCTCGGTCAAAGCTTTTCCGCCGGTCAAAATTGCAATATCTTCAAGCATGGCCTTGCGCCTATCGCCATAACCAGGAGCCTTAACAGCGCAAGAAACAAATGTACCTTTTAACTTGTTTACGACTAAGGTTGCTAATGCCTCTCCATCAACCTCTTCGGCAATAATCAGAAGCGGCTTTCCGGTACGGGCAATCTTTTCCAAAAGCGGAAGCAGATCTTTTAATGAAGATATCTTCTTCTCATGGATTAATATATAAGTATCCTCGAGAACACACTCCATCCTTTCGGCGTCAGTAACAAAATAGGGGGATAAATACCCCTGGTCAAATTGCATACCTTCAACTAATTCCAAGGTAGTGGCAGTAGTCTTTGCCTCTTCAACGGTAATAACCCCGTCTTTTCCTACTTTTTCCATAGCCTCGGCTATCTGATCGCCTATTGAGCTATCGCCGTTTGCGGCGATGGAAGCAACCTGGGCTACCTCTTTCTTCTCTTTTGCGTTAATCGGTTTTGCTAACTTACTTAATTCCTCAACTACCTTTTCAACTGCCTTCTCAATCCCGCGCTTTAAAGCCATAGGGTTTGCGCCTGCAGTAACATTCTTTAAGCCTTCGCGGTATATTACTTCGGCCAATACCGTAGCGGTAGTTGTACCGTCACCGGCTATATCCGAAGTCTTCTCCGCCACCTCTTTTACCATCTGAGCACCCATATTTTCATAAGGATCTTCAAGCTCAATCTCTTTGGCAACGGTTACTCCGTCCTTAGTAATTGTAGGTGAACCAAATTTCTTATCGATTACTACATTTCTACCCTTCGGGCCCAGAGTCACTTTTACTGCGCGGGCTAATTGCTCAACCCCGCTTAAAAGCTTTCTTCGGCCTTCATCCTGATACAATAACTGTTTGCTCATACTTCCTCCTTATTATTCTTAAATTATTTGATAATTGCCAGAATATCCTCTTCACGCATAATTAAAAGCTCTTCGCCTTCTTTGGTAGTGATTTCATTCCCGGAATATTTCCCGTATAAAACCTTATCTCCCACCTTTACTTCCGGAGACTGTACGCTTCCGCTCTCCAAAACCTTGCCCTTGCCAACAGCTACAACTTTACCTTCCTGAGGTTTCTCTTTAGCTGTATCAGGAATAACTATGCCGCCTTTAGTCTTTGCCTCTGCTTCTAGAGGCTTTACCACTATTCTGTCTCCCAATGGTTTAATTTCCATCTTTAACACCTCCTCTTAGCTTGTTTTACTTTAGTCCTTCGACTCCGCTCAGTACTAATGGTGAGCTTGTCGAACCATTAGCACTTTTATCCCGAGAGTGCTAATTATAAATAAAAAAAATTTCTTGTCAAGTATTTTTTTTATCAAAATAAAGCATGCTTAAACCTTTAAGCGTAAGGTTAATATCT